>JBDNDI010000110.1:0-7843 GCA_046719195.1 Spirochaetales bacterium
TGGATCTCTTTATTAAAGGGTTTTAAAGGAACACGAGTCCTTTCGATACTGAAAGAAACTGCTCCTAGTAGATGGAAGGAGAAAGATCTTTTTCACTATATCCGGCTTCCCTACACTCTTAGGTTTCCCCCGCCCTACTGGCTACGGGAACTTGAACAGCACGCTCGAAAAGCTGGTATAGGAATTATTCGTACCCTGCAGGCCGAAGAAACTTTGCATCCCCCTTCCGAACTTGACAGAGGATTAATCCATGAGAAGGATATCCTTCACCTGGAGTATAATCCCTCCGGATGGAAGGATATCGGGCAGTTTCTTACCGCTTGGAAAAATTGGAAGCAAGTTCTATCCAGGGAAGGGAAATTGAGCTTTTTACTAACCGGCCCTTTCGGATATCCTTTCCAAATACTATCTACCCTTTTCGGCTCCTGTCTCACGTATACCTCACTTTCAAAAGATGGGTCCTTAATCGATCTTGTCTCCTTAAATAAGGTATATCGCTATTCTGCCCTTGGACCTAGGACAAAAATCTTTGGAATTATCGGGAACCCGGTACTCCATAGCCGATCTCCTCTGCTACACAATCGAGGATACGAGCAATTAGGTTTCAAAGGGGTGTATGTACCCTTTTTAGTAGATGATTTACAAAGCTTTTTCCCCCTGGTTCCTTTTTTAGGGATAAAGGGGCTATCGGTTACTGTACCTTTCAAGGAAGCAGTTTTGCCTTTTTGTGACCAGGTTGAGGACTCTGTAAAAGCAGTAGGTGCATGCAACACTTTGGTGTTTTCAGAACAAAAAATCGAAGGGTTTAATACGGATGTAGAAGGATTCTTGGCTCCTTTAAAAGAAGGACTCTCTTCTTTGAAAGGAATAAACGCTCTAGTAATCGGGGCAGGAGGAGCTGCCCGATCCGTTGTGTATGCCTTAGCTAGAGAAGGTGCCCGGCTTCTAGTATTAAACCGGACAGTGGAACGGGCCAAACGATTGGCAGAGGAAATGACAGCAGTACTTGCTTTACCGCAAGAAAATATAAAGTACGGGCCGCTAGATTTATCGGGTGCAACTATTGCCAAAAGGTTCGCACCGGAATTGGTGGTCCAAACAACTTCTCGGGGAATGCATCCTGCGGAAAAGGAAGATGCTTTCTCAGAGTTGACCTTTCAGGGAACCGAAATTGTATATGATCTTGTGTATGTCCCGAGGGAGACCCTTTTCCTTAAACGAGCTGCTCAAGCAGGTTGTAAAATTATCTACGGAGACGCCATGTTAGTCCATCAGGCATTACGGCAGTTCCTGTTATTTACCGGTAAATCCTTTCCTGAGGTTCCTAATTTTACCTAATTGATAGAAGGCATATACCCTGTTTCTGCCACAAAACGGTAGTAAGTACCTTTCATGGCCAAAGCATCTTTCCAGGCTACTTCGGGATCCGGATGGAATACAATGCTTGAAGTTGCCCCTACTACAAACCAGGAATTCTCCCGGAGTTCCCGCTCTAATTGTCCGGGTCCCCAACCCGAGTAGCCTGCATATAGCCGTAGTTTGGGCCGATCTTCTATAGGCGTTATGTTCCATTCATCTATAAGGTAACTAATCAGTTGCTTGGTAGCAGGTTCAAAATACACCCCGGGTATTGGGGTGGTCGCATTAGGCGTTAGAAGCTTATTTTCTAAACCTGAATGAAGAGCAAACAGATAATCTTGTTGAACTGGGCCTCCAATATACACAGGAACGTGTAATACTGCCCCCCCGAGACTGTCGGGCAATACATCGTTTAGCTCTTTGCCTGAAGGTCGATTTAGAACCAGACCAAAGGCACCCTCTTCATTGTGTTGAATAAGGAGCACCACGGTGCGTACAAAGTTAGGATCTAGAAGGTTGACACTCGCAATTAAAAAATGGCCAGCGAGGTATCGGGGTTCCTTTGGTTCTGATTCAGTACTCATAGACAAAAGGGAGTATACGCACCCATGCCACTTAGGGCAAGTCGCCTGCCATATTATAGGATAGGGAGGGGAGTACTTTTCTCAGTTGACAGCCGATAGAAAAAGTGTTTAATAAGGAGCATGCGGAAGCTGTCGGTACATTGTGCTTTTGTAACGGGTGGTTCTAGTGGCATTGGATTCGCCGTTGCCCAGGAACTTATTCGCCGGGGTAGCAAGGTACTGCTTATAGCTAGGAATCTTGAACACCTCCGGGAGGCAGCTTTGCAATTAGAAAAAGCTTCTAATGTAAGGGAAGAGGAAGGTAAGCCTTCTCCTAAAGTTTCCGTACTTTCCTTAGATGTGGGAGACGGACAGGCCGTTTCACAGCTTATTCCTAAGGCAGTGAAAGAGTTCGGCGAGCCTGACCTGGTAGTAAATTGTGCAGGAGAAGCGTACTGTCAATATTTTGAAGCAACTTCTGATGCAGTGTTTGAACAAACCCTATCCGTACATGTAAGAGGAGCCTGGTACCTTACCAAAGCCCTTATACCCTATTTAAAAAAGAATAAGGGCAGTATAGTGTATGTCTCATCGTTGGCTGGATTAATGGGAGTGTTCGGATATTCGGCCTACAGTACAGCCAAAGCAGCTCTTATAGGTTTAGCCGAAGCATTACGGAGTGAATTAAAACCTGAAGGAGTGCGAGTGGCAGTGCTGTGTCCCCCGGACACAGATACGCCGGGTTTTGAGAAAGAGAATCGAACAAAACCTCCAGAGACTCGGGTAATTTCTGCTAATGCGGGAGTTTTAAAAGCAGAGGTGGTGGCAAGAGAGCTGTTTCGGGGGCTCGAGCAGGGGCATTTTCTTATTGTGCCTGGAGCAGAGGCAAAACTCACTGCTTGGGCAATGCAACATTTGCCTAGGTTGGTATACTGGGTAATCGATCGAGCCGTTCGAAACTGTAGAAAGCAAATGCGGCCTTCTTCGTAAGTCGGGCCGAAAGGGCAAGAGGCAGAGTATGGTGAAAAAAAAGATTTTTCAAAAAAACGGCAGATTAAACGAAGTTCGTAGGGCTAAAGCAGAAGGATGGTATCCCTATTTTCGTCCTATTGAAGCTTATCACGGTTCGCGAGTAGTTATCGAAGGACGGGAACTTATTATGGCGGGTTCCAACAATTACCTTGGACTTTCCCACGATCCACGGGTAAAAGCTGCAGCAGAGGAAGCGATTCGCACCTACGGTACAAGTTGTTCTGGTTCCCGATTCATGAACGGTACGCTAGATATTCATGAGGAATTGGAACGAAGGCTTGCCCGATTTACCGGAAAGGAGGCAGCTATTTGTTTTACCACAGGCTACCAGACCAATCTTGGGGGAATATCGGCTCTTTTAGGTAAAGGAGAGCATATTGTTACAGATAAATACAATCATGCCTCTATAATGGACGGTATTTTTCTAGCCAAAGGAATATATGGGGATGTTAAAATTCATCGCTACCCTCACGGGAATCTGATGGAGATGGAAGAACGGCTTTCCTCCATCCCCGAAGATGAGCCAAAACTAGTGGTAACGGATGGAGTGTTTAGCATGGAAGGAGACATTGTAGATCTTCCTACGCTGAAAAATATAGCAGAGAAATATGGAGCGGGAGTGTATTTGGATGAGGCTCACGCTATCGGTACTATAGGGCCTACAGGTAGAGGAACCACAGAACATTTTGGCTCCAGCGATCTAGCGGACATTATTATGTGCACCTTTTCCAAATCCTTTGGTTCTATTGGAGGATTCTTAGCCGGGGACGCAGATACTATTGAGTATATAAAACATGTTGCTAGACCTTTAATTTTTTCTGCAAGTATGCCTCCTGCGAATTTAGCGGCTGTACTCAAAACGGTGGAGATTATTGAACAGGAGCCAGAGCGGGTACACCGGCTTCAGCAAATTGCCCGAAAAATGATCGAAGGATTTAAAAGCATGGGATACAATATCGGTACAGCGGAGACTCCTATTGTTCCGCTGATTATCGGTAACGATGAAAAAACCTTCCTGTTATGGAAAGCCCTGTTTGAACGAGGGGTGTATGTGAATCCGGTAGTTTCCCCTGCGGTCCCCCCCAACAGATCCCTTCTTCGCACCTCCTACATGGCTATACACACGGATGAAGAATTAGACACAATTTTAAACGTTGCTGAGGATGAAGGAAAGCGGTTGGGCATTTTATAATATTTCTATCAGTAAAACTGTACCCTAGTTTTGAACTATAAAAAAGCCCGGTAAACACCCGGGCAGGTTTTCTTTCTTATTGGGGAAGCTTTTCGTAAATTTTATTTTTATATTGCGCAAGTTGCGTTTTGCGTCTTATACTGATGCAGAAGAAGCAACAAAATTATGGATCTGTACGCTTTAAAATGTTTTGTAAATTTAGCTCGAACTTTACACTTTGGAAAAGCAGGAGAACTTAGCAATTTGAGCCCTTCTGCCCTATCTCGTACCATTAAACGGATAGAAGAAGAGGTAGGTAAACCTCTATTTATACGGGATAATCGATCCGTTTCTCTAACACGGGCTGGAGAACTGTTTTATAACTACGCAAAGAAAGCTTTGCAGGAGTACAAAGAGTTGCAGGAAAGCTTAGAAGAGGAACCCACTTTAATGGGGGGAGAGGTTTCCGTTGCAGCTTCCCTATCTGCAGCCTATACCTTATTGCCTAGTTTTTTAAGAAATTTTCGCTCAGTATATCCCAAAGTTTCTGTAAATCTTCAGCTTATGGAAGAGCAAGCAGCCATGACGAAAGTAACAGAAAACGAAGTTGACTGCGCAGTGCTTCTTTCCTTACCGGACTATGTCCCTAAGGGTGCCTTGTTATTTCGATTAGGGGAAACCCAGCTCCTTTTTATTCGTCCCTTGGTAGAATCCCTTGCCCGAACCTTAACCGAGAAATCACCGATCCCTTGGGAAGAGGTCCCGTTAGTGCTTACCCGCTCTGATCTATGCAGAAGACGGGTAGAGTCCTGGTTTCGGGGAAAGGGGGTGCGTCCCCGAATTGTTGCGGAAGTAGATAGTTTCGAAGAGGCCCTTACTCTTATTTCTTTAGGTATTGGAGTAGGGGTGGTTCCAGAGTTGCTTCTGCGCACCGAAGCTGTAAAACCCAATATACATATTTTAGAAGTATATCCCAAGATTGTGGGGTATAATTATGGACTTGTGGCCATGAAACGACGGCTTCAGCACCCAGTAGTCCGGGCGTTCTGGGAAACCGTAACTATAGGTAATGGAAAGTCCCAATTTATCTGAAGGACCTTTTCTCGAATCTTTGTTATCTCAGTTAAAAGTAATTGAAGAACCTATCCTTACCCCCATTCGCAAGGAAATAGCTCAGTATCGATATCCCTGGGAGTTTGTATGGCACCTTTCTGATATTTTAGAACTTCTCTTCTCCTATATAGAACAGGAGGGTACCTTTGAAGAAATATTACCAGCGGTTTGGGTGGCCCCTGGAGTACGGATACAAGGCTCTACCCATCTTGAGGGGCCTCTTTTATTGGAGAAAAACGTTGTAATCAGTTCCCAAGCTAGTATAATAGGTCCTGTATATTTGGGTAAGGGAGTGAGAATAGAGAAGGGGGTTGAGGTACGCTCTTCCTTTCTTTGTGAAGGATGTCAGGTGGGGAAAAGCAGTGTGGTTATAGATTCTCTATTGAGTAGGGGAGTAATACTAGAGGAAAATGTGCAAACTCTCACACATTGGAAACAAGAATCAGGTCAAAGCACAACCATCCTCAGTATAGAATATCCCAAAGGTAAAGTGTATTCTCTCTCCTTAAATAGGTTGGGTAGCTTTATTGGCCCAAAGGTAAAAGTTGAACGGCATACCCTTCTATCTCCAGGTTCGGTAATACTCAAAGAAACAAACATTTAAAAAATTATTAGGAAAAAAGATCATTATTTTTTGAAAATCCGCGAATTTCCAGGGCTTCTGTGAGCAAAGCAGCAAGCCGGAAGGCTTTTCGGAAAAATACACCTGCGTATCTCTGGACTAAAAATAGGAAGGACCGACGGGAAGAAAACTTTCGCAAGGCTAGGGCCTCA
Organism: Spirochaetales bacterium; assembly: GCA_046719195.1. Taxonomy (GTDB): domain Bacteria; phylum Spirochaetota; class Spirochaetia; order DTKZ01; family DTKZ01; genus DTKZ01. The sequence goes on from JBDNDI010000110.1 coordinate 6,013, forward strand.
GTAATTTCCCCTGAAAGGTCTAGCAAAAGAGGAAGAAGTAACAGAGTTAAGCTTACTGCTAGAGCCACCTTCGGGCCAAAGACCTTTCGGAAGGTCTTGAGAATTTCACTTATGGAAGTGGTGGATAAAAATACATTAGCCCATAACACTAGAAACAAGAAACGAAGAGCCTCCGAAAGGCCTGCAAGCCCTCCACTAGTGATGCTTCGGAACACTAGTAGGAGGCCAAACAGTACCCAAAGGACTTTTGCCTCTTGTAACACCTTTCCTAACGAAAGGCGGGTAAAAAAATACAAAAGGATCATTCCGCCATAAGCACCAACCAAAAGGTGCGGGTGTCCAAGCATCGCAAGGATAGAAACGATTAGGTACGCTATTATTTTATAGACAGGCTGAAGGCGATGAAGGAAGGTCTGAGCTGGGATGTAGTGAAACATTAGTCCGGGAGCCATGTGCATTTTTCTAAAGGCATATGGGCAAAATCTAAGGGGTGTAATCCATAGTTACCCGCCCTAGGTGCGGTGATAAAGGTGGGCCCATCTTCTCTTATTTGGCCTTCTTCTAATATTACCAACCGATCTGCATGGGCCAACGCTTTTTCTAATTCATGGGTAATCAGAACTATACCCTTTCCTTCTGCTTTTAATTGAAGGAGGAGTCGGAGTACCGATACAATTCCCGGGTAGTCTAGGTTTGCAAACGGTTCGTCCAAAATCAGAATATCCGGATTTACGGTTAGTATGCTTCCGATGGAAAGTTTCCTCTTTTCCCCACCGGAAAGGCGAGCCGGAGGAGTAAGCATATGGTTCTTCAACCCTAAGAGTTGGATTACTTTCTGTACTCTAGTTCGGATTTCATCCTCGGAAAGGTTTAAGTTTTCAGGCCCGAAGCGAAGCTCTTCCTCCAGGGTCTGCCCGATGATCTGAGTATCTGCGTCCTGAAAGATAAATCCTACCTTCTCCCGCACTTTAAGGAGGCACTTTTGTAACGGAACCCCATTAAAGAGAACCTCGCCTTTTTGGGGCTGAACTAGCCCCACAAGGTGCCGGGCAAGTAAGGTCTTTCCTGATCCGTTTTTCCCCGCGAGAATAACAAATTCCCCTTGTTTTAGACGAAGGTTTACCTCTAAAAGCCCCACTTTTTTATTGGGAAAGTAATAGGTTAGATTCCGAACTTCCAATTCACAGGACAGGGAGAAGTCAGGCTCTGAAAGGTGCTGCACTTTAGAAAAAACCTTTGAAAAGAGCTGCTTGTTTAGGAAGTTTACGGAAGCAGGGCTAGGTGCCATAAGAGAAAAACTCCTTTTGTAATAGGGATCGTACTTTAGGAGCTAAAAGAACAGCGGCAATTGTTTTTAATACATCCCCAGGTAAAAAAGGCACCACGCCTAATAAAACAGCTTTGGGTATGGGGGTCCCGAGCCGGTAAGCTAACCAGGGTACACCTAAGAGATAGATACATAGGGCGCCGGCAAAGGCAGAAATCCCGTCTCGGATTAGCCTGTTCCGGAGGGGTAAGGCATGGGAAAGAAAACCGGTTACAGTAGCCGCAAGGAGAAATCCCAAGAGATATCCACCTGTAGGCCCAAAAAAGTGGGCAAATCCTCCTTTGCCCCCCGCAAATATGGGTAAGCCGAAAGCCCCTAGTAAGAGGTAAAGGGCTACAGAGGCAGCCCCTATACGGCCCCCCAGCACAAGTGCCATCAGAAGGATAAAAAAGTTTTGCAGTACGATAGGCACAGGGCTTATGGGTATAGGGAAGGCAATAAAGGCACCTCCTGCTACTAACGCTGTGCTAAGGGCAGTGAGCACAGTCTTCTGCAGGGGACGCA
>JBDNDI010000111.1:0-7808 GCA_046719195.1 Spirochaetales bacterium
TTAGTCCCTAGGGGAATCGAACCCCTATTTGAAGAATGAGAATCTCCTGTCCTGACCGTTAGACGAAGGGACCTCTTCTCTTCCCGGGGAGGACTCGAACCCCCACAAACAGATCCAGAGTCTGTGGTGCTACCATTACACTACCGGGAAAAGACCTTGTAAACACCGCATACCTTACAAACAAACCCCGCTTTTGTCAAGAAGATAGAGGCTGAATGATCCAGCAAGATCGCTCGGAATCATACCTAAGTCGGGAGGCAGGAATTTCTAACAGTCTGCCATCCTCTCCTAAAAATCTAACCAGACCTTTTAAAACATTGAGATCTATTACTTTAAATACCGTGCCTTCATAGGAAATTTTCGTGCCCTCACTGGGTATTTTTTTTCGTTCTTCCTGGTATAATCCATACTCATAGGCTAGACAACAAAGAAGTCTCCCACAGGGCCCAGAGATTTTGACAGAATTAAGCGACATATTCTGTAGTTTCGCCATTTTAATGGAAACCGGACAGAGTTTGTCCGTTATAGAATGGCAACAGAGGATCCGTCCACAAACTCCCACCCCTCCTACTACTCTAGCTTCATCCCGCACACCAATCTGGCGTAATTCTATTCGTGTTTTAAAATGAGCTACTAAATCCTTAACCAAATCTCTAAAATCCACCCTCGCATCTGCGGTGAAAAAGAAAAGAATTTTATTTTCATCTAGCATATAATGAGCTGAAACAAGTTTCATGTCTAAATTATGTTGCTGAATTTTTTCCCGGCACACCCGATAAGCTTCTTTCTCTTTCCCTTTGTTCTCTTCAAATAAGGCTAAATCTTGGGCAGTGGCTCTCCGTACCACTTCGAATACTTCTATATTGTTCCCTTCAGTGTCTTTCAAAGAGTACTCCTTCACCATCCCAAGCATTTCAGCCAAGTCCTTCCCGTACCGGGTGTCCACTACTAAGTATTCTCCGGGCCGATACATTTCTCCCCGCGGATCACAGAGTTCCGTCTCGCTAGAGTGCAGTATTTTTACAAGGAACAAGGCTTGTTCTAATTTTACCGTAACTACCTTCCCCTCATCCTCTAGAGGGGTCTCTAATAGTTCATCCGTCATAGTACCCTCATTGCATTAGATCTACTAAGGCACCGTAGATTTCATCTACCCTTTTTAAAATATCCAACTGTTCTTTTTGATCCCGCATTACCGAAGCTGCTAACCTTTCTAGTTGATCGTTAATAACCCGTATCTGGGTATATTTTTTTCGATTCAATATTCCTTTAGAAGAAGTTTTTTCTTCCACCCGGTAACAGGTTTTTATTATCACCCGAAGAAAGGAACGCACCGCTTCTTTGTAAGCCAATACTCTTTGCAGTGTTGGTTCACTCTTTAATTCTTCTCCTAGCTGGTGAACCTGATCTAGATATTTCTCAAGATCTTTAGTCCCAACCCCTGTATCGAACTTTGTATTCTCTAACCCTTCAGCTTCTTGAACCTCTCCGTTTAAGTCTAAAAAAGACAAAAATTTGGCTTTTTTTAACCCCTTTGTCTCCTTTTTCTCAAGGGGTTTACGGGGAACAGGAAAAAAACCACCCGGAAAATCGATTCGTTCCATGGGTTATCTAAGCTTGTCAGGTCCCATTTTTACTGTAACAGGCTCTTCAGGCTTTCTGATCCACCGCTGTAACAAAGAACCATTACGGTCTTTTTTATGCTCTAGAGGACGCGTATTCTCCCCCTTTATCTGTAGTTCCCCTTGTACAACCACACCTTCTTCAGCAATAAGCCTGGGGGCTTGAATACTGCCTATGACTATAGCGGTAGAAAGAATAGTTACTTTATCGGTAGATATAATAGTACCCTGAACAACACCGCCAATAACAATGGAGGAAGCATGGATGGTACACTCTGCCCTTCCCGTTCTTCCGATAAACACCTTTCCTTTTGTATGGATAGAACCAGAAAAATCCCCATCTATTCTAAAAATACCATTAACAGAAACATCCCCCCTGAAGGAAGTACCTTCCCCTATGAGAGAATTAAAAAGGCCTGGTTCTGAAGGTTTTGACTCTTCTGTTTTAGGGGGCATACCACAATCCTGCCTTACTCTTGAGTAAGAGAAGTGATATTCAGGTACTTTTCAGGATCTACCACTTCAGCTCCAATTCTAACTTCGTAATGCAGATGGGGCCCTGTGGAAAGACCCGTGTTTCCCATAGTGCCTATAACCTGGCCTTGGGCAACATCTTGCCCCTTACTAACTAACACTCGTTGAAGATGAGCGTATCGAGTATAGAACCCGTACTTGTGTCGAATAATTATATAATTCCCGAATCCTAACGGTTCGTAATCTATGGAAACCACTTTACCTCGCGCCGTTGCCACAATAGGAACATTATACCCAAAGGCAATGTCTATCCCTTTATGTAAATACCATTGACCTGTAAAAGGATGGATAGCAGGACCGAACCGTTGGGTAATCCGACCTCGCACCCCACGAACAGGCCATAGGGTAGGGATATCTAATAAGAGATCCTTCTGGGTAGATAGCACATGCTTGAGCTCAGTAAGGGGATCGATCGAAGACTCTAATAAGGTGCGAATGGTTTTTATTTGGTTAATTTCTTTTAAAGAACCGGGATTAGTCGGATCTAAAGAAAGGAATGAAGCTAAATCGCCCTGTTGGATATCGGGATTAGAGGGTTTGGGAAGACTCATACCTAGGGTTTGCAAAGTACCCGTAAGACTTCCCTGGAACTTTCTTGCTACCCGTTGAAGTTCCCCCATCTCCTCCCGAACCATCTCTAAACTAGCTTGAGCTGCTTTTAGATTCTGAGTTTGACGGGATAATACTTGTTCCGCACTAGTGTATCGGGTGGAAAGGGCAAAAAAACCAATCCCCATTCCTCCAACAAATAAAAGGAAAAAGAGAAGGGTAATTACATTTATCTGGAAATTAAATATTTTTCTTTCTGAGTGAGGAATGAGCATGATAGTAAACTTATGGGTGGCAAAGCGTACTACCTTTGTACCTATCGATTTTACTGCCCGCAAAGCTTTAGACAGGACAACAACGAGGCGAGAAAAAAAATTGTTTTCTAATTTTTTGTATTCATATGCAGGAGACAATTCAGGCCCTCATCCTTCCCAGTTTAAACGTGCCCTTACATAAGTTATCATGCCACAATAAGTTTGTCAATTTCATATTGACGATTGGAAATAGTCATGGTATGTTCTATTCGAGCTGGGCATTCTAAGTCTCATATCCATTAATTTTCAAGGGTAGAACATGCATTTATTTGACTCGCACGCACACATAGGTTTAATTACAGAAGACCCCATAGAGCAGATTATCTTAATCCAAGAAGCGCGCAAGGAAGGGGTAGAAGCCCTTGTTAGCATTTGTAACAACCTCCTCGACTTCTTTCAGGTTTACGAAAACCTGAAAACCGCAAACCAGGTATACTTCAGTATAGGAGTAGCTCCCTCTGAAGTAGCCAATCTTCCCAAAGATTGGGTTCAAAAAATCGAAACCGGCGCCCGACTACCCCGAGTCATTGCCCTTGGAGAAATAGGCTTAGACTACTATAGAAAATTCGGCAATAAAGACAGCCAAATTGAGTTATTTATTCGGCAACTAGAAATTGCGGAACGGTTAGGACTTCCTGTAATTATCCATAACCGAGAAGCGGGCAGAGATGTATTGGAAATTCTAAAAGAAAAACTACCTCCAAGAGGAGGTGTGTTGCATTGTTATTCTGAAGATTGGAATTATGCTAAGGAAGCGTTGGAACTAAATCTTTATATTTCTTTTGCCGGAAACGTAACCTATCGCAATGCTCGGAATCTGCATGAAACAGCAAAACGTATGCCCTTAGATCGTATGCTGCTTGAATCGGAGAGTCCTTTTATGGTTCCTGCTATCCACCGAGGCAAACGAAATAAACCGGCTTACCTGAAGTATACCGCAGAGTTTATAGCAGAGCTTCGTAATGAAGATTTATCGTATGTTACGGAAATAATATTTCAAAATTCTCTACGCTTCTTTCAGCTGACTATTTAGAGCTCATGTCAAAAGCCACTTCTCTCTATCATCCCATCCATATAGGTGGAATCAAGATAAGGGGGAATGTGTTTCTTGCTCCTATGGCAGGGTATACGGATGTCGCATTCCGTACCCTTGCGGTAAGGCAAGGAGCGGACTGCACCTATACAGAGTTAGTCTCAGCAGAGGGGCTACTGCGGGAAAGCAAGAGTACCACTTCTCTTCTATCCCGTTCAATAGAAGAGCTTTTCTGGGGAATACAAATATTTACCTCTTCTCCTGCTGCAGCAGCTCAGGCTGTAGAAAAGGTACAGCACCTATACCCCACATTCATTGACTTAAACTGTGGTTGCCCAGTCCCTAAAGTAGTACGTACCGGCGCAGGTGCTGCACTACTTAAGGATCCTTCCTTAATTTATAGTATTGTCCACGCCATGAAAGAGCATTCCCTTTTTCCCATTACCGTAAAGATCCGGTCTGGGTGGGATGGAAACTCGATTAATTATCTGGAAACTGCTGAAGCGGCACAAATGGGGGGAGCAAGTCTTATTTGCCTACACCCCCGAACAAAAGCCCAGGGATACGGGGGCATCTCGAATTGGGAGCACCTTGCAAGGTTAAAACAAAGGATTTCCCTGCCGGTGTTTGGAAGCGGAGACCTTTTTACACCTGTAGATGCAAAAAGAATGCTGGAGCAAACCGGTTGTGATGGAGTAATGATCGCCCGTGGAGCTATAGGAAATCCTTTTATTTTCCAGCAGGTGAAAGCCCTGTTAACAGGCTCTCCCCTACCTGCTATTTCTCCAGTAGAGCGCATCGATTTAGCTTTACAGCACCTTGAATTAGCCGTTGCCACATTAGGAGAAAAGGTAGCCTGCCAAGAACTGCGGAAACATTTCTGTTTCTACATAAAAGGGTTAAGCGGTTCCGCTATCTTTCGTCGCAGAATAGTCCAGGCAGAAACTAAGCAAGAGTACCACCAAATTTTCATGGAATTAAAAAAACATCTTCTCTCTTGACCTTCCTCAATCCCGAATGATATACAAGCTTGTGAGTCATTTCGAGGAAAAGGTCGGGCATTACTGTGGCGTAGTGGGAATCTTTTCCCAAGAAGAGACGAACATACCTTTAAAGCTATTTTTCCCCCTTTTTAGTCTCCAACACAGAGGTCAAGAAAGTTGTGGTATAGCCTACAAAAAAGGGGATGCCCTTGTTGCATACAAAGACTTAGGAATGGTTGCTACTGTTCTCGGTAAATATCTACATGAAGAAAAACTTTCCCACATCGGAATAGGGCATGTTCGTTACTCCACCCAGGGAGGAAACCGTATAGAAAATGCCCAGCCTTTGGTGGTGAATTGTAACAAAGGAAACATAGCCCTTGCCCATAATGGGAACCTCTTAAACTCTTCAGAATTAAAACAAGAACTCTTCGAAGAAGGATCGATTTTCCAAACTACCTCGGATACAGAGTTAATCCTGCACCTACTTTCCCGCAATCCAGAAAAAGATTTTCACCAAGCCCTGGTACAGACCTTAGAGCGCCTAAAAGGGGCGTATTCAATTGTCATGATAGCAAATGATTCTCTGATCGGCCTTCGGGATCCTTTAGGCTTCCGACCTCTCTACCTAGGCCAGAAAGGGTCTCTTACTGTTTTGGCTTCTGAAACTTGCGCTTTGGATATTTTACAAGTGGAGGATTACAGATCTGTAGAACCAGGTGAAGGGATTCATATTTCCAAAGAGGGAATACAAAGTTTTCGTTTCGCTCCTAGGAGCCAAAGAAAACAATGCATCTTTGAATTAATTTATTTTTCCCGACCCGATTCCTTTGTGTTTGATCTTTCCGTACACCAAGCCCGAAAACAAATGGGTGCTGCTTTAGCAAAGCAAGATCAGACGTATTTTGGTAACTTTAAAAATAGGGTAGATATTGTGGTGCCCGTACCCGACTCCGGGACTAGCGCTGCTTTAGGATATGCGGAAGAGGCAGGTATACCTTTTGAATTAGGTTTGGCTCGAAACCATTATACGGGTCGATCTTTCATTATGCCAAGCACTAATGAACGGGAACTGGTAGTGCGCATGAAACTACATCCTATCCGGCAAGCTCTTCAAGGAAAGCGGATCGTTTTAGTAGACGACTCTCTAGTACGAGGTACCACTAGTAAGATCCTAGTCCGTATGATCCGGGAAGCTGGAGCAAAAGAAGTACATTTACGTCTCTCCTCTCCGGAACTTAAGTGGCCTTGTTTTTTTGGAATCGATATTCCCACTAGAGAAGAATTAATATCAAACCAATACAAGCCTGAGGAAATTGCCCGCATAATTGAAGCTGATTCCGTACGCTTTTTATCGATTTCCTACTTAAAAGCTTGCATTGCTCAATCGGAAGATTACTGTTATGCCTGTTTTAGTGGCGAGTATCCCTATCCCATACCAAAAGAAAGGTTTCAAAATGGATTACCAAACTGCAGGTGTTGATATTGATAAAGGAGATCGGTTTGCTCGATTTATTGCATCTATTAAATCCAAGGCGGTAAGTTCATCGATAGGGGGATTTTCTGGAGGCATCCCCCTTAATGTATCAAACTATAAACAACCTATTCTCCTCTCCACCACCGATGGTGTAGGTACAAAAATCCTGGTAGCCAAGCGATTAAAACGGTACAATACCATAGGAATTGATTTAGTAGCCATGAATGTAAACGACTTAGCTGTGTGTGGTGCCGATCCCTTGAGCTTTTTAGACTATATTGCCTGTGGGAAAATCCAAGAGGGAATTCTTCAGGAAATCATAAGAGGGATTGTAAAAGGATGCGAAATTGCAGGCTGCACTTTAGTAGGCGGAGAAACAGCGGAAATGCCCGATCTCTACTCGGTAGAGGATCTGGACCTTGCTGGATTTTGCGTGGGTCTGGTGGAACAGGAGAATTTTCTTCCTAAGATCGATCGTATGCAAGAAGGAGACCTTATTTATGGTCTTCCTTCTTCCGGCATACATTCAAATGGGCTATCCCTTGCCCGAAAAGCTTTAGAAAAAGAGAGTGTCTCCGTCTGGGAAGAGCTATTGGTTCCTACCCGCATTTATGTAAAAGAACTAATTATTTTTAATCAGAATAGAACTATTTTAGGAGCTGCCCACATTACCGGTGGGGGACTAGAAGGCAATCTTCAACGAGTTATTCCTAAATCTCTTATTCCCAAACTAACTTGGTCCTGGCTAGTCCCAGAAATATTTCAACGAATCCAAACCCTTGGTTCTATAGACAAAAAGGAAATGAGAAGAGTATTCAACATGGGAATTGGAATAGCTATGATTGTCTCCCGGGCAGAGGAAGATCTTTTTTTACAGGTTGCCCGACAGAATAACATAACGGTTATCAAAATAGGAGAACTTTCCTGTGGCTAACTTAGCCGTGTTTGCCTCGGGTAAGGGTTCCAATTTTGAAGCTCTTGCAAAGGCTTTACGCTCAACCTCGCACAAGATTGTATGTCTAATTTCTGATAATCCCCAGGCTTATGCTTTAGAACGAGCAAAAATATTTCAGATTCCTTACTATGTCTTTCCTTTTCGAAGCCAGCTGGATAGGGAAGAATCAGAGAAAAAGATAATAAAACTTCTTTCGGAGTATCAGGTAGACCTGATTGCTCTAGCAGGATTTATGCGCATACTTTCCCCTACATTTATTGATGCTTTTCCTAGCCGAATTGTAAATATCCATCCTTCCCTGCTTCCAAAGTATCCTGGAACCCGAGGCATTGAGGAGAGTT
>JBDNDI010000112.1:0-7781 GCA_046719195.1 Spirochaetales bacterium
GGGACTTCGACCAGTATTCAATATAGCTTTTGGAATAGAGGTAACCCTTTAAAAGTACCATTATTAATAGAAAACCAGAGTGATTTCTTGGCTTGACACCCCTTTGGTATCCTGCTATATTCCCTCCTACATTAGGGCCGCTAGCTCAGGTGGTAGAGCAACGCCCTTTTAAGGCGTGGGTCACAGGTTCGAATCCTGTGCGGCTCAAATTAAAATAATATACAAGTGAGCCTTGTTTAAAAGGAAATAGAAGTTAGAAAAAATAATTAAATCACTAAAATAAAATAACGAATGAAAAAACGGATAAAAGAAAGTTTTTCCCTTTAATTGTCTTTTTATTTTCCCAAGTACGAACTAAAAATGGCATGTAGAGATTTATAAGGAGGGGAATGGGCAAGCTGCCCCTATAGGATTGGAAGCTGATTAACGAAGCCCCTTAGCTCTTCGGGCAAGCAGCAGAAAATATTTCTTTTCACCGCAGTTAGGTACATTACCCCACGCATTTGTCCTAGGGTTACCCTTCGCTACAGATCAATTATGTGGATGTTTTCAGGCTAGCCAGGTAACGCATGCTCCTAGCCTAGGTGCGCTACCACCTCACACAGTACCGCTAAAAAGGCCTGGTAGTCTTAGATTTGGATATTACTCGAAACATTCCTAGGGACCTATTAAGAAGCTTCAAAGGATTTGCATTCTCCCTTAGGATTTCCTTTATACGTTGCATTGACAGGGAAAGTCCTTGGTATAAGGTTAGTCAATCCTATTCTGAAGCAGGTTGCCCCTGTTTTTATATGGAAAGTTAGTATATTTACGATTTTTGAACTAGGTTCTGTTATTAATCGTGCACTTGACAATTTAATCCTCCCTATAGATGCTTTAAAAGTATGAAAAAAGAATTAATTCTTATTGGCAAACCTTTGCCCCCTCTTCCAGAGGAAGGAGCTGATACAAAAAACCCCGATTGGAAAGCCGCAGATTTAGAAAAAATCAATCGCAGCTTCAGGGTTGTACAGAATAAACCCACAGGTGGCTGGTATGTATTAGGATCTAAGAGAACTTTGCGGAACGGGAAAGAGCAGACCCTCCATTACATAGAAGCAAAGGAAATACTTCTTGTTAGATTCCAAGACCGCTTTTATGCCCTTTCGAATCTCTGCCCTCATATGGGCGCTCCCTTATCTATAGGAAATTTTGACGGATCTAAAATTAGATGTGCCTGGCATGGTCTTACCCTTGATTGTTGTTCTCCCCATATTAAGAATCACCTATCAGTGTACGATGACGGATTTTTGATCTGGGTTTGTATTCCGGGAAAAGAAGCTTTAACAGAAAGACCTTTCTTGCCCCAACGCCCTGAAGATGGAATTGATGCGGTATATCAAAAAGTGCTTCGGTGTTCGCCCAGCCATGTAATTTTAAATCGGCTAGATCCCTGGCATGGGGCCCATTTCCATCCCCACACTTTTGCACGGCTAAAAGTGTACTACGAATCAGAAGAGGAGATTCGCCTTCGGGTTGCCTACCGGGTTTGGAAAAGATTTTGTGTAGAGGTGGATGCCAGGTTTCACTGTCCGGATGCTAGAACCATTGTAATGACAATCCTGGAGGGGGATGGAGCTGGATCTGTGGTAGAGACCCATGCTACACCCATAGCTCCAGGATATACACTTTTAACAGAACTTACCCTAGCCACTTCTGATAGAAAGGGATTCCGGTTTGCACGCAATCTATCCCCTCTCCTTCGACCTTTTATCCAAAGAGCAGCAGGTCGACTGTGGCGAGAAGACTCGGCCTATGCAGAGAGGCGGTATTACTTGGAAGAGGGAATGCCATATTCCCTTGTTCGAGAAAGAAAAGACAGAATGCCGGTTGGTCAAGTAACAAAGGAATAGATGCGTATGCGAAAAATCTTATCGCGCTGGATAGAAAATAAACTTAAGCATTACCGAGTTCTCTTCCATGAGGGTAAGGAAAATTTGCCTAAAATCCTCAATAAGCCACATCGGGTTGCTATAGTCGGTGGCGGACTTTCAGGCCTTACAGCTGCTGCAATACTTGCAGAGCGGGGTTTTCAGGTAACCCTTTTTGAAAAAAATTCATATTTAGGAGGAAAGTTAGGGGCCTGGGAAAAAACTATCCCAGGAGTAGGGAAACTCTGGATAGACCATGGTTTCCATGCCTTTTTCTATCAGTATTACAATCTTCGGGAGATTCTTCAAAGGATTGGATCGTTAAGTTTTCTCACTCCCATACCCGAGTATCTCATTTATGGAAAGCAGATCGATCTTAGCTTCAAGGATGCAGAAACTACCCCGCTTCTAAACTTATTAGACATGGGGAGAAAAGGGCTGTTTACGTTTAGGGAAGTTTTTCTAAATCCCCGTTTAATTCGTTTAATAGACTTATTAAAGTATTCTCCTGAATGGATCTTTCCTAAATACGATGGGGTATCGTTTCAGGAGTTCGCCGATTCTTTAGGTATCCCTAAAAGAATGCGTACTATTTTTATTTCATTTACTAGGGCCTTCTTCTCTGATCCGGATCAGATGTCTTTAGCAGAGCTAATGAAGAGTTTTCATTTCTATTATCTGAGCCATAATTATGGAGTAAATTATGAATATTTAAGGGGGGATTGCTATCACACCTTTGTTCAACCCTTCGAGGCTTACCTCTCCAGGTATAAAGTGAATATTTTAAAAAATACTCACATCCGTGCAATAGAAAAGAAGGGCAATCACTTTTATATTCATGATCAGGCATTTGATTCGGTTATTCTAGCTGCCGACGCTCCTGCGTCTCGAGACATACTGATGCATTCTCCTTTTTTTAAGGCGCAGGATCCGGAATGGTATCAGCAGCTTCTTTTATTAAAGCCCTCGCAGGGGTATGCGGTATATAAAATATGGACAGATACTCTTCTAAGTACTAGATTTCCTCCCTTTTTTATAACAGATAGGAAGGAGGTGTTAGATGCCTTTACCCAATTTCATCAGATTGGTCCCCCTTTGGAACAAGGGGTACAAGGAAATGTGCGGGGTGTGTATGAATTACATTGCTATGCAGTTCCCTCTTATCTGTATGGCAAGGAAGAGGAGATCAAAGAAGCTTTTCGTTCAGAAATGAAAGATCTCTTTCCTGAGCTGAAAGGGTGTAAAATATTAGGGGAAAATATCCACATGAATAATAATTTTACAGCTTTTCACAAAGGCCTCTACGAGAAAAGACCCTCCAGCAAAGGAAAAATAGATAATTTTTTTGTAGCAGGTGATTGGGTAAAACTCCCTGTACCTGCTATGCTTATGGAAGCTGCGACAACCTCTGCGATTATGGCTGCGAATAATATTTTGAAAAAGGAGGGCCTTCGAACCGAAGCTATTTGGACGGTCCCACGTAGGGGAATTTTTGCCCCTGCATCTAAGGATTCTGAAAGGGGGGACATTACTTGACTAAATGTAGTTTTTTTTATATGAATATGCGCGTAAGTCTCCTTCGTCTAGTGGTTAGGACACAGGGTTTTCATCCCTGCAACACGGGTTCGACTCCCGTAGGAGATGTAGCCCGGAAAGGTGCACACCTTTTCGGGCTTTTTTTCTATCCATAGAATGAAGAGGGGGATATATGTGTAGTAAAGTACGACGAACGTTAGCTTGTTTTTTAACTTTATTCCTTACCTTATCAATTCTTAAAGGATTTGGTGAGGAGAGGCCTCTTGGGATGAGCGGAGTTGGACTATATGTATCTTTCGGAGGAAGTGCTACAGGAAAATTTGGCCCTGGAGTAGGACTTCTTCTCTCTTGGAAAGAGGCTCCGTTAATCGGTGTAACCTGGTCTCTTCTAGATAAACGACAGTCTATCGGAGCCTTTGCAGACTTCTGGATCCATCGGGGCAGAATAGAACAGACTCCACTTCAGTACTATTTAGGAGGGGGAGGATACGGAGGATTTTCTTTTGAGGACTCAGATGTTGAAGCAAACCTAGGAATACGGGTGCCTGTAGGGGTACGCTTTTTGCCTAACAAGAATTGGGAAGTTTTCTTGCAATTTGTCCCGAAAATGGAAATTCTTCCCGAATTAGGGTTAAGTATTGGGGCAGAACTAGGGGGGAAATACAATTTCTAACATACGGTAAAAGGATGGGAATCATGGCTAAGTTTGTATTAAAAGCAGGTGAATTAGATGGATATCTTTCCGAATTAGATAGAGAATATCTTTTAAAGATGGATCAGCTTTTTAAAGAAGCCTTACAGGCTTTCGAAGTGCTTGCTACATCTCAAAATGAAGCCCGGTTAAAAACAGAAAAATCTCGCCTAATTGACCTTTATACTCAGATGGGAAAACTCATGCAAGAAATCACTAAAGATGAACCTGCTATTCGGGTGTACTCCTTCATCACCCCAAAAGAAAATCACGGCCAAGCTTCCCGATTAATCGCAAAGCTCAGAGATGTTCGAACTCAGCGGCAAGAGTTTGTGTACTATATGCAACGAGCCTACGAGTTGCTATTTAACTTTGCCTTCACAGAGGACACAGGAGCTAACAAGAACTATCTTATTGTAAAAACTCCGGTTACCATCCCTGTTCAGAATTACGCAGTTCACAAAATACCCGATGTAGACGATGCTATAGAAAACTCAGTCATGTGTGTGATGCTGCGGGGAGCTTTACTTCCCTCTATGATTATGTCAAAGGAAATGCAGGAATATTCTTCCACAGGCTACGTTACCCCCTTTGCCTTATTTAAGATAAGACGGGAAGAACATGGTTCTGAAAAAGACTTGGAGTATGTTTTAGATTTAGATCGTTCTTATTTTGACCCCGCTGCACTGGAAGGGAAGGATCTCATTTTTGCAGATCCGATGAATGCCACAGGGGGTAGTTTAGTTACTATTATTAAATATCTAGAAAGTCAACATATTATTCCTCGATCGGTTCAGTTTTTTAATGTTATTTCTGCACTCAAAGGTGCTTTACGAATTGTACGGGCTATTTCTAATGTTAAGGTGTATACTTTATGGATGGATCCTGTACTCAATACCGATGCTTACATTCTCCCAGGACTAGGAGATGCGGGAGATAGGTTGAATGGCCCAGACCCAGAAGATTCCCCACGAAATATTATCCAACTCATTGCTGATTATGGATCTAACATTGCCGAGTTATACCGTTCTCAAGTACGAAGAATCGAGAGGACCGTATTAGGGTTGTAGTTGTATAAAAGCGCCATGCTAATACCGTCGAAGAGAATAGTAAATGGAATTATTGGTTCGTTAGGGTTGTTCTTTTTTGTTAGTTGTTTAACTCCAAAGTTAAAAGATGATTTAGCACGGGAATATTTCAATCTAGGTAATGCATATTTTGCCTTAGAAAAACATTCCCAAGCAGTAGAATCCTATAAAAAAGCTTTAATGTACAATCCGGATCTAGCAGAGGGGAGTTTCAATCTATCCCGTGTGTATATAGCCCTCGGCCGGTTTGAAGAGGGTTTAGAAATCTTATCCCACTTAAGAACAACTCGGGGGGATAATATTCTGCTTTTACAAACCCTTGCTTATGCCTTTGCTAAAGCAGGGAGAAAAGACGAAGCTTTACAGCACTATCTCCGTATACTAGAAATTAGCAAAGGGAATATAAATGCTTTATTTAATGCAGGTATATTGTACTATGAACAGGAGAATTACGATGAAGCTTTTCGTTTATTATCCACTGTGTACGATTTAGATAGGAAAGATACACCTTCTCTTCGGCTACTTGGTTTGATTGAGATCAAGCGTAATCACAAGATCGAAGCCTTGTCATATCTTCTAGAATATATAAAGCAAAAACCCGAAGATGTGGAGATAGGTTGGGAAGTATACCGTATATTATATGAACAAGAACGATACGTAGAAGCTTTAGGGATTCTGGATGCCATGCTAGATAAAAAGAAAGAAGACGCCAATGTATGGTTTGAAAAGGCTTACCTTCTTTTGACCAAAGCAGAAGAAAAAATAAAAGGATTTGAGGCATTAGAAAAAGCTCTGAATTTTAATTTCCGTAATCGAGAGAAATTTCAAAAGTTGCTAGTCGAGATTCCCCAATCTTATATCGAAGAGGCAAAATCCCTTTTTCTCCGAACAGGTGCTTATCCTAAGGAGGATTTAGAAGAATTTTTAAAAACCTTTAAAATGCCTGAATCTTCCCCTTAAATTAAGATGCTTGAATAAGCAGTAGAAAAGACTTCAAGACTTCCTGAGGAGAAGGTGAGGCATCAATAGTTCGCAAAATGCCTCGTTTAAAGTAAAAGTCAATAAGCGGTACGGTTTGAGAGCTGTACACTGTAAGACGATTTTTTATAGCTTCAATTGTATCATCTTTTCTAATAATTAATTCTTTTCCACAAATATCACAAAACTCATTTTCACGAGGAGGGTTAAATACCACATGAAAAATGGCTCCACAAGAGGGGCAGCTTCTTCTTCCGCTTAGGCGTTTAATAATTTCTTCTTCGCTGAGCTGAAAATTAATAACTAGTTCCGGTGGAGCAAAGGTCTGCAAAGCTTCTGCTTGGATTATGGTTCGGGGAAATCCATCTAAAATGTATCCTTTATGGCCATCTTTTCCTGATAACCTATCTTTAACCAATTGTATCGTTACTGCATCGGGAACTAGGTCTCCTCGGGCAAGAATTTCCTTTACTTTTTGACCTAAGGCCGTGTTCTGCTTAATTGCTTCTCTGAACAAGTCTCCCGTAGATATGTGGGGTATATTAAGAGTCTCCGCCGCCTGTTTGGCCAGCGTTCCTTTTCCAGCACCTGGTGGTCCAAGAAAGACAAATTGCATGTTTCACTCCTTACACTGGATAGGCAAGGATAGAAAATATTTATAAACTATGTCAATCTAATATAATAAAAAATTGGGAGGAAACCCTATGGATTTTAATCAACGTTTGCAGGAAGTTTTCGACAAAGGAATCTCAGTTTCAAAAGATATTTTACAGAAAGCAAAAGAAAAAGCCCAGGAGTTAGGGGAAAAGGGTTTGCTTAAGTTAGAAATTAAACATTTAGAGGACCAAGCTTCTCAACTACTAGGAAGATTAGGGGTTGAGACCTACAATGCCTTTGTCAGCGGTAAAAAGACTCTCTCCCGCACAGCTACTATCGAATCTTTAATAAACGAAATCGAAAAAATAAAAAAGCTAATCGATGAAAAAGAGAAAAAACTTGAATCCCTGAGCAAAGGAACCCCTTAAATCTGATTTAATTGCTCGAAAGGGCTCACATAACGGAGTTTAATTAAAAGAATTACCTAGCGGCTTGAATGTTATGCGTTTATATAATTAAAGAAAGTTTATAAGGTCCAGGCTAATGTGTTCTCCTTCAACCAAGCAGGCTGCTCTTTCTATCACGTTCTTTAATTCTCGTATATTGCCTGGCCAAGTATGGCGACTTAATTTTTTCAGTGCTTCATTAGTAAAAGTTATCCCGGTTTTCCCTTTTTCTTCCAATGCGCTTTGAAGAAAGAATTCTGCTAATAAAGGAATATCCTCCCTTCTTTCTTGCAAAGAAGGAACTAATATTCGTAAAGTGTTTAGTCTATAATAGAGATCTCTGCGAAAGGTCTCCTTTTCTAGCGATTCACTTAAGTTTCTATTAGTAGCAGCAATTACTCGGATATCCACCCTTTTTGTTCTGTTAGAACCGATATGGCGTATTTCTTTGTCTTCTAAGACCCTTAAAAGTTTGGCTTGTAAGCGTGGAGAAAGTTCTGTAATTTCATCTAAAAACAAAGTTCCTCCATCCGCA
>JBDNDI010000113.1:0-7761 GCA_046719195.1 Spirochaetales bacterium
GACCCAAGGGAAAGTGAGGATAGAGGGAGGAACGATTCATAGTATACGCACCCGAGCAGAGAGCCTTTTTCGAATCCAGGAAGGAAGTTTTCAGGCACTTCGTTCCCGATTCTCCTTTGAAAGGACCGAGACAAATACCACCCTCTTTCATATTCGGAATAAGGCTTCTGTTCTTTTCGAATCTAGCGAGCTTAAACCTGGCTCCGGAGAAGCTACCATGAGTTTGGAGGCAAGAGACTCAACCCTAACGCTAAAAAACACGGTCTTCCATTCGGGAGAGGGCTCTCTCTCTGCCCAGGCTATTCGGGTCCAAAGAGGATCGATACAACTGATCCAATCGGAAATCCACGGGAGTTCCAAAGCCTACATTGCTGTTGGAGCAAGTTTCTGGAATACCCGGGGCGAAATAACCGCAACCACTTTTCGCATGGCTGCCCGCTACGGTGCCCAAGCCTTTCAGATCCGTTCTTCCGAGGTTGTACTACGGGGATCCCTAATTGAATCGGAACGTACCGAAGATTATCTATATTACGCAACCTTGGAGGATTCCTCTTTACAGATGGTGGGAACCGTGTTCCGCAAAGGAGATAGTGCAGACTTTACGGCTTTTCATCTGTTGAATAGTAAACTAGAGGGAGAAAAAAATACCCTAGAATTAGGTAGAGGGACAAGGAACTCGTCGGGATTTGTTCTAGCTGGGAAATCGGATCTCCTTTTAAGGGCGAATGAAATACTCTATCCGGATTCCAAGGGTATTCTGTTTGTGCTTTCCGAACGAGATACGGTAAAGGTAGAAATTAGAGAAAACCGCTTTAAGGTAGAAGGGGCTTACCGCGAGGTGCGGCAGGGAGGCAGGCGGGTACTTATCCGGTCTTTGAAAGACCTAGAAAATACTACCACCCCCCAGGTTCGTATTGAAGCAAACCGAACCAGCTAACCGTACCTATTCTTGGGACCAGACAGGGGCATCAGGGTTAGAGTAGTCGCCCCGCCACAGGCCGTTATTGGAAGTTCCGGCATAAAGGATATTACCAAAGCCGGAAACCCGGATTACATTCGATCCGTACAAGTCCGGAAGCCGCCCAAAATTACCTCCAGGTGTCCTAACTGTATTTAAATCATCTGTTACGGCGTCAGGAAGTTCCCGGATAACGCTCCCTCCAGCAGCAAGCACAATAATATTTCCTACGCGGGTAATAGACTGGTAAGAACGGTTTTGCTTATCCGAAACTATCCAGGTAGTACCCCCATCTTCGGTTTTAAAAATGTAGCCATCGGAGCTACAAAGGTACAGGGGAGGATTGGTAGCATTTTCTATTGTATCGGCAAATAAGGCGGTAAAATAGGTCTTTCCTTGTAATTCTGTGGGTATGCCCGGAGGGTATTCGCCTGCTGGGTTAAAACTATAATACGGAGTTACGTTGCTCCAACCATTTTGTGCGAGGGGAGTGGATGGGTCAGTAGGATCCAATCGAAAAAGATGCGAGGGGGTGGCAAACCAGTAATGGGCTCCATCCCAGGCTCCGGTAACTATCCGGTAATCTTTAATTCCGGTAGACACAAGGTTTGAGCCGTTCCAGTAAAGAAGATCATACCCATCCCAAACGGTTCCGGCAATAGCAAAGAGGGTATTGTTTAAGGAAAAGAGCCGGGAAATCTGCTTCTCTTCGTATAGGTTTTGGGGAATATTTCCGGAGGGTACCCAACTGTGGCTGTTTCCATCGTAGGCAATACGGAACAATCCATGGCGGTCTCCGCTAGAGTAGGAAGCGAACACTTCTCCCCCTACCTCTGCTATTCCAGATACAATTCCTAAGGATAAGGGGGTAGAGATGCGGTACCAGGATTTAATATCCCCTTCGTTTGCTTCCCGGTAAAAGAGGGATCCGGCACAGACATAGTAAAGGTCTTTACCCGAGTAAGAAACTTTAATCATATCGCCGGTAATCCGCACATCGTTTGGAAGGGAGTTATCAACTGCCTTTTCTTCTACCTCCAAACTGTAAAAGATGCCTTCAGTATCCTGGGAACAGGAAAAAAAGAAAAGGATCCCTCCTAGATAGAGAAGGAAGACCGTAAATAATGTACTTTTAAGGAACATACGCACCTTCCTGGGTTAATTATTCGATCTAAAAATGATATAAAGCGGAGAGGGAAATTTCCAAAAAATTTCCAAATCGGCTTTGTCGCTGGGGGGGTTCCGGACCTTGGTATAGGTTAGGGGACCACCAGTAGAAAAAGTTAACTCCAAAGGCCCACTCCAGGCTATAGTTCCAGTACACGGAAACTCCCGGTTTTACTATAGGCAGAATCTGAAACATGGAGCTGAGCCGCGTAAAGTTAATGCCTGCAGCTAGAGAAAGGGGAAACTCAAACGGATAGGCCCGAAGAATGTAAGCATACCGGGCTGTTACAGGCAGCATAAAAAGGGTACGCCCATTGGGACTGAAGGCAAACATCCCCCCTCCTTCAATGCCTAAGGTCATTTCATTGTTTAGATAGGTACTCCACTGTATGGATCCTACCCCACCTAAAGAGAGATTCGTGCCTTCAATATTTCCGGAAAGGGATTGAAAAAACAGGGGTACAAACAAACCCGCATTTATAATGATAACCTGGTTACCTAAAATATAGGTAGGAACAAAAGGGCTGAATTCTTCCTCCTGCGAAAACACAGAAGCAGGAAACAAGAAGAGGAAAAGGAGTAGGAATAGAAGGGCATACACAATCTTTGTTCTAGATTTCAATACCATCCTCCCGGTTTTAAGATTCGGTAGGATTGTAGCATGGAACTCTTCCTTGAAACAACCGGTAAAAGTATGGTACAAAGGTTGGGTGGAACTTTTGGATGGAAGGAAAATTTCTCAGCAAATACGGGCAGAAATCAAGCAAGAGGTAGATTCCTTAAAACAAGCGAGTATCGTACCTGGACTAGCCGTTATCCTTGTTGGAGAAGATCCAGCTAGTCAAACCTATGTAAATGCAAAGGAAAAAGCCTGTGCGGAATTGGGAATCCGTTCCTTTGATCATAGACTTCCTTCTTCTACTTCTAAAGAGGAAATCTTACGCCTAATCGAAGCTTTTAACCAAAATCCCGAAGTCGATGGTATTTTAGTTCAACTTCCCCTACCTAAGGGCCTTCCGGAGAAAGAAATTCTAGAGGCTATTCATCCGGCTAAAGATGTAGACGGCTTTCATCCCATGAACTTGGGAAAGCTTTTGCTGGGAGAAGAAGGAGTGGTTCCTTGTACGCCTCTGGGTATATTAAAACTTCTCCAATATGGTAAGGTACAAACCTCGGGAAAGCATGCTGTTATTTTAGGTAGAGGTATTACGGTAGGAAGACCCCTAGCAAATCTTCTCTCTCGCAAAAACAAAGGAGCAAATGCTACGGTTACCCTGTGCCATACGGGCACCCCGGATTTTTCCGTATTTACCAAACAGGCAGATATTCTTATTGCAGCAGTGGGCGTTCCCCACCTTGTAAAAGGGGCTATGGTAAAAGAGGGGGCAGTGGTTATCGATGTCGGGGTAAACCGGATACCCGATCCGGCAAAAAAAGCCGGATTTAGACTGCTAGGAGATGTAGAGTTTGAATCCGTGGCCCCCAAGGCTTCAAAGATTACTCCTGTTCCCGGAGGAGTAGGTCCCATGACTATCACTATGCTTTTATACAACACAGTGCGATCAGCTCAAAACCGGTTAAATCGGAACGTATAAGATTACGATAAAACTCGGGAGGAAAAGTACAATGGAATTAAATAGGGTAGCTGATGTAGACGACCGAGTACCTCTGCGAAGAGCCATATTCAGTACCTCGGATAAACGTGGGGTAAATGAGTTAGCAAAGAATCTACTGGAAATTTGTCCCGAACTGGTTATCTATTCTACCGGTGGAACGTTTACTTCTTTAGAAAACTATCTGGGGGCAAAACTTTCTTTGAAACATTTGCGCAAGGTAACGGAATACACGGGTCAACCCGAAATGCAGGGGGGACTGGTGAAAACATTAGATTACCGAATTTATTTAGGTTTACTAAGTGAAACCTACAACGATGCCCATCGCTCGGATCTAAAGCGGATGCAGGTGGAGCCTTTTGATTTAGTCGTGGTGAATCTCTATCCTTTTGAGCAGGCAGTTGCCCGGTCGAGTTGTACAGTAGAAGAGGGGAGAACCCATATCGATATTGGCGGCCCCTGTCTGTTGCGGGCTGGGGCGAAAAATTTTCTACGCGTAGCTGTTCTTTCTGATCCGGCGGATTACCCAGACTTTGTACAGCAAGTGAAAGCTAATGAAGGATGTACAACCCTTAAACAACGGTTCCTCTTAGCTAGAAAGGTGTTTTCCCTCACTTCTGCCTTTGACCAAACAATTTCCTCTTTTTTCAGCTCTTTAGATCCGGAGACCTTGAAAGAGGTGTATACCCTACATTAAGAGGCAGGTATGAACCTTAAAGAACAATACCATACCTTAGTTCCCGATCATTTCCCCCCCCGGATGGAAGTATCTTTCTTATATCCGGAAGGAAAGCGCGTGACCCTAATATACGAAAAAGTCTTGTGGAATCTAGGGGGAGAATTACGGGGTTTGCGTTACGGAGAAAATCCCGACCAGGAAGCAGCGTTCTATAGACTTGTAAATGGGAACCTGACCCTCGGAGAGGTAGAAACTGTCAAACCGGGACAATATCTCTGTTCCCATACTGAAATTCTTCAATCGGGAAAACATCCTGGGAAAATAAATATTACCGATATAGATAGCGCCCTGCATATTCTCCGATATTTTTCCTCTTGTCCTTGTGCGGTTATTGTAAAACATAATAATCCGTCGGGAGTAGCAAAAGCGCCTACTCTGGAGCAGGCGTTTCGTAAAGCCTTTTTGGCCGATCCTCTTGCTGCCTTTGGCGGAGCTATTGCGGTAAATCGGCCGGTGGATAAAACAACGGCCCAAAGTATAGCAGAACAATACTTCGAAGTTATAGCAGCTCCGGATTTTGAAGAAGGTACGTTAGAAATTCTAGGTAAAAAAAAGAACCTTCGAATTCTCCGGATCCGCCGTATGGATAGGCTGCAAGAGTATGTAGGTGCAGTATACTTAGACTTTAAATCGCTCCTTGACGGTGGATTAATTGTGCAAACTTCTTTTGTGTCCCGAACTCTAACCCCCCAAGATTTCCTTCCTGCTCAAACTGAGTACCAGGGCAAACTGTATAAAGTAGAGCGGGAACCTAGTCCAGTAGAGTATGAAGATATGCTCTTTGGTTGGCTTGTAGAAACAGGGATAACCAGTAACTCCATAATCTATGTAAAAAACGGGGTAACCCTAGGAATCGGCACAGGGGAGCAGGATAGAGTCGGAGTAGCCGAAATAGCTAGAGACAAAGCTTATCGTAAACTGTTAGATCGCCTTAGCTGGGAAAGGTTTGGGAAACTTTACAATCAATTAGAAGAGGGTGCAAAAAAAGGGGAAATTGAGGAAGAAGTAAAGATTCGCAAGGGAGATCTGCCAGGATCTACCATGGTTTCGGATGGATTTTTTCCTTTTCGGGATGGAATAGAAGTTGGATTACGGGAAGGGGTTTCTGCGGTGGTTCAACCCGGTGGTTCCCTAAGGGATTTTGAAAGTATTGAAGCTTGCAATCAATACGGTGCTACTATGAAGTTTACGGGTCAAAGATGCTTCCGCCATTGAAAAGAATTAAAGGAGGTATGCTCTGGATTGAAAAAAAGTACCTCCAACTAGCAGCTCTTTTATTTATACAAATTGCACTTATAGGAATAGGAATGTTTTTCTTATTCCGAAGTGTGGAAAAGCGCTTTGTACAAGAGGTAAAGCGAATAGAAACTGTTCTTTTTCAGATTAAAGAAAACGAAGTCCTTCTCTCAGTAGATCTAAATCAGACTCGTGCCCTCTTAGGTTTGCAGGAAAAAGTGTATCCTTTGCTGAAAGATCCTCTTGAAACTTCTAAACTAGGTTCGGACCCAAGTTCTTCGCCTTTGTATAGGGCTTTAACCACTTTATTATCCCACAATGACCGCTTACACAGACAAAACCTAATAAAGGAGGCTGTGGAAGAGGAACCTTTGCGTAGTCTTTTGCAGAAGAACAGCTTAAGTGTAAAACGATCAGATTCCAGCTTTCTACTTGAAAAGAAGGGTGTTCCCTACTTTTTTCTGTTATTTACTGGCCCTTCCGGCATCAAGGTAGAAACCTATGCCGGAGACACCTATGAACCACCTTCCCATGAGCATCTTGCCCTACCCTTAGCTGATTTTATACAAGAACATGTTCCGAAAATCGATATGCATATGGAAAAGGTTAACAAATTACGTAGAGAGTTCCTTTCTATTTTGGAAAAACCTGCCTATAAAACTCTTGCTTCTTCTAAGGGTTTGATATCTTCTGTAACTGAATCAACGGATACCCTAACCATCAAATTCAGTCTGAAGGCAGAACCTGCCTTAACAAAAGTCGAGGTGTCCTTTTTAGCGCGCAAAGGAACCTTTAAGATAGGCGATAAGTTATTTTCTTCTACCGAAGATCTTGAGAAAGAATTAGAACTTGCGTTAAGAGAGGCAGATACGAAAAATTCCCGGGACCTACGGAACCTACAGATTCTTACCAATCTTCGGAACCACTTGAAAGATGAATCCTTTCAAACCTACCTTGCTTCAAAAAAATTGAAAATTGCACAAAAAGAGAGAGATACAGAGGAATATATTCTTATTGATATCCAGGATGCCGCAGGCAAGAAAGTGGGAAGTATAGGACTACTAAAAAACACCTCCGAAGTATACCTTTTTGATAAAGATCAAGTTCCCTTATCATCTCTAAGACTATTCACTTTTCCTTCCCTTATGGGAGACAAAAAAAAAACCTTGAATCCCCCCTCTCCTTAAAACCTGCTATTCAACGGCCCCTTTTGCACGTACTCCTCATCGGTATGCATGAGGATATGACCGATACTCTCGTTCTAGCCCAATTGGACCTACAAAAAAGCTCTCTCTCGCTGGTAAGTATTCCTAGAGACCTCTATTACAAGAATCGGAAGATTAACTCTATATATCGGGCTTTTGGGATAGAAAGATTACTTGCTGTACTATCCGAAGCAATGGGTATACCTATTGAGAAGTACATTTCTATTGATATGTACGGATTTATTGATGTAATTAACCTTTTAGGAGGTATCGACGTAGATCTTCCCGAGGATCTGGTAGATCCTACCTACCGGGTTCGGGAATCAGGGGCATGGTCTACCTTGTATTATCCTGCAGGTCGACATCATTTAAGCGGAATTGAAGTATTACGCATTGTCCGTTCCCGTTACCTAACTTCAGATTTTGGCCGGGCAGAAAGACAACAGATAGTGTTAAAAGGAATTTTACAGAAAATAAAGGATCTACGTCTTACCGATTTATCTAAATTATACCAACTGATTACAATTCTACGAAATTACATCGAAACAAATCTTCACCCCTTAGAAATTCTTGGGTATCTTACTAGAGGACCTTCGATACAATTGGAAAAGACCCTTGTGCTTAGCCTAGATAATGTATTATATGCGGATTATGAAAACCTGAAACTAGCAGGTTTAAAAGAGGAAGAAGTCGAAGAATCCTTTGATAAAGGAGCTTATATCCTCTTGCCTTTGGAGGAAGATTGGAGTTTCTTTAGTCAATATATAAAAGATTTTTTGGAGATACCTTAAGATATGGCCAAATACTACTGGATGGAGACCTATGGTTGCCAAATGAACAAAG
>JBDNDI010000114.1:0-7734 GCA_046719195.1 Spirochaetales bacterium
ATTACTAGTGAAAAACAAGGGGGTAGATGGACCGTTGACAGGAGAAGTAAATATCTATATAGAAAGTAAAAAAATGAGTGTTTTAAGGTTCCCGAATCTTTTAGTAAGATGGATAAAAGCCACCTTAGCTGGATTATTTACTTTGCATATAGGGGGAATACTATTATTAGCTCCTCTTATTTTTTCTTTCCGATACTGGACCCCCCCTGTTACTTCTCTAATGGTGTATCGTGCTCTTTACAATGGGTATTCTGTGCGTCCTATTCAGACGGTGTCTTTGAATAAACTACCTCGCTGGGTTCCGAAATTATTTATCTATTTAGAAGACCGGAGGTTTTATCAGCACTGGGGACTTGATTTAGAGGCCATTAAAACGGCGTATGAAAGGAATAAACAACTTCGATATCCCGCTTTTGGGGGTAGTACCATTACCCAACAATTGAGTCGTACTCTCTTTCTAACTCCCCATAAAAATATTTTCAGAAAATATGTAGAGGCTTTTATTGCAATTGAAATGGATGCCTTACTCCCTAAAGAACGAATTCTTGAATTATACCTAAATCTTATCGAATGGGGGCCAGGAGTGTTTGGATTGGGGAATGCTGCTCGTTTGTACTATCGCACAAAACCGGAAGCTTTAACCTTAGAACAATACTGTCGGTTAGCGGCTGTATTACCCAATCCTTTATCGTTCACAGTCAGCACGCTACAGAAACATCGGGGCATGTGGCAGAGGTATCAGTCCTTATTGAGAGTTTTTTCGTAGGAGAGTTTTGTAAATGAGTAGAGAAGGTAGGGTATTACCTGGCCTAGTTGAAAAACCTTACAAAAAATGTTAGCTTATCCCATAAATTTTATGTTGACAGATTCCCTATTAGGTGGGATAATGCAAATCATACAACTGATCATATTAATGGTATGATTAGAATGGGATAGTCTATAAGAGGTGTACCGGTGGCTATAAAAAAGATAGAAAAGAAAACGCCTCCCTGTAATGGTACATTAAAATCCAGAATATACGACCAGATTTTGAAAATGATTCTGCACAATGAAGTTCCTATAGATGAGCTTTTGGTGGAAACCCGTTTAATGGAAAAGTTTCAGGTAAGCCGGGCTCCTATTCGGGAAGCCTTAATCGAACTATGCAACGATCATATTCTTCGAAATATTCCTAGAGCAGGATACCAGATAGTCCGAATCTCTGAGAAAGAAATGCGAGATGCTTTTCAACTCCGTCAAATTTTAGAGCTAGAAGGTTTGCGGTTAGGCTGGAGGAAGGTAAGCCAAGAAGCTTTAGCAGAACTTACCTCTTTAGCCGAGGAAAGCGACCGGGCAAGGTTAGAGGGTATCCGATCCGATACCCTGGCCCCTAAAATGAAACTCAATACGCAATTCCATATACGTATAAACAAACTCTGTGGTAACGAGCTGTTGACTCGGGTGTTACAGGATACCATTAATCTCCTTATGCGCGGTTTAGCTCAGATAATGAGTCGGGAAAACGAAATGCCCTTGCCAGAGCGTACCCACCATATGGCCATAGTAGAAGCCATACGGTCAGGGAACTTAGAAGAAGCTTTGGAAGAGTTGCGAAACGATATTGTAGATCAGGAAAAAAATATGTGGGGGCTGTAAGAATGCCGGAGGCTCGTCGTTGACGATACTCCGAGCACAGGAATATAAACAATCTTGTAGGAGGGTACAGATGCAAAAGTTTGTACGCAAACTAGGACTGATAGTCCTTATGCTAGGGGTAATCTTTCAGGTTACTGCCGGAGGGAAACAGGAAGCCAAGACAGATCAACCTGTATACGTGGCTTTAACCGCACCGATTACTGGCGACTATGCAGAGTATGGAAACAATTTTAAACGCTCTGTAGAAATGGCTATTGATAAGATCAATGCCCAGGGGGGTGTATTAGGCCGCAAACTAGCGGTTCTAGTAGGAGATTCTAAAGGAGACCCCAAAGAATCAGCTACCCTAGCTCAAAAGTGGACTTCGGATTCTCGTATCGTTGCTCAAATCGGAGATTTTACCAGCACCTGCTGCCTAGCGGCTCAGCCCATTTACGATCAAGCCGGAATGGTACAGCTATCTCCCACCGCAAGCCATACCAAGTTTGCCCAGGGCTCTAAGTGGAGCTTTAGTATTGTAGGTACGCAGGCAGGGGAACAGCCCTTTATTGCCGATTATGCTTACAATAAGTTAGGCTTCCGGAAGATCGCTGTCATTCATATCAACAACGACTGGGGAGTGGATACTGCCCGGTATTTTACCGAAAACTTTAAAAAACTCGGGGGAACCATCACCGCTATTGAAAACTATTTTGATGGTGAAAAAGATTTTACCGCCATTCTTACCAAGCTAAGAGCCTCCAACCCCGAAGCTCTCTATATGGCTGCCATGTATAACGATGGGGCCTCTATCAGCAATCAGCGGGCAAAATTAGGGTGGACTTTGCCGGTTATTGGCCCAAGTTCCCTTTACTCTGAGCAGCTTTTAAAGCTCGGTGGAGACTCGGTGAACAATCTTTACACGGTAGTTAGTTTCTTTACGGAAGATCCCAAGCCAGAAATTCGTGAGTATGTAACTGAGTTTGAAAAACGGTATGGGTTAAAACCCAACTTCCATGCCTCCTTGGCCTATGATGCCATGATGCTGCTGGCGGATGCCATGAAGCGGGCAGGATCCTTTGACCGGGATAAGATTCGAGAAGCCTTGCAAGCTACCAAAGGATTCCCGGGCTTAGCCGGTGCTATTACGTTTACAGAAAAGGGTGATGCAGTAAAAGAGTACACCCGGGTGATGGTTCGAAATAACAAATTCGAATTATTCGATAAAAAATAACCAACTGTACTGGCTATGATTGTACAACAATTAGTAAATGGTATTACCCAGGGGAGCATTTTTGCTCTCCTGGCTATTTCCTTTGCCGTAATCTATGGGGTGCTCCGATTGGTGAACTTTGCTACCGGGGCAACGTATATGATGGGGGCCTTTGCCGGATGGTTAACCATACAGTATGTGGCAGAGAATATTTTTTTAGCCATGTTCGCGGGCCTGGTTACAGGTTGGTGTATAGGCTTTCTTATTGAAAAAGTGGCAATTAAATCGCTCCGCGGGGTTGCCCGTATTGCCTCGCTTATCTGTACCATTGGATTTTCCATCTTTATGATCGAAATAGCCAACGTAGTATTCGGTGCAGAAACAAAAGCCATGCCTTCCTTTTTTAATGAAAAAGCTTTTACCCTTGGAGAAGCCACCATCGTATGGTACCAGTTATTTCTTATTGGGACCGCAGCCATCATCCTTTTGTTATTACAGCTCCTTATTTTTAAAACAAAAGCAGGATTAGCCATTCGGACAGTTTCTCTAGACTTTAAAACTGCAGGATTAATGGGAATTAACGTAGATAGAACCATATCCCTCGCTTTCTCTTTAGGAGGGGCTACTGCCGGGGTTGCAGGAGTGTTGGGAAGCATTTATTACAACATCGTAAATCCCACCATGGGTAACCTGCAGGGACTTAAATCCTTCTCTGCTGCAGTGTTTGGAGGCCTTACTTCAATTCCCGGAGCAATTTTAGGGGGCTATCTTTTAGCTATTATCGAAAACTTTGGAGTCCAGATAGTATCCGGTGGATACCGGGATATTATTGGCTTTATTATTCTAGTGGGATTCCTGTTATTCCGGCCCTGGGGCCTGTTAGGACGAAGGTCTTCCCTTTAGGTATAGGATATAAACAATGAAGCTAAACCTAAAAACATTGGGCCTAGCCCTCGGATTCATACTTTTAGTTAGTTTTCCCTATATTGTACCTAGCCCCTATTTTGTGCGGGTGGCCATTATGTGTGGGATCTACATGATCCTTGCTTCTAGTTTGAATATTGTAATTGGGTTTACCGGTATGTTCTCTTTAGGCCATGGGGCTTTCTATGGTATCGGGGCTTACACCTCGGCCTTATTGGCTCTGAACCTCCACTGGCCTTTTTGGGTTACCTTTCCTCTAGGAGGAGCTTTAGCGGCATTATTCGGGGTACTTATCGGAGTGGCTACCTTACGCTTACGCCAGATTTTTTTAGCTTTTACCACCCTAGGATTTGGTGAAATAACCCGAATTCTTATTCTTAACTGGGACTCCTTGACTCGGGGGCCTATGGGTTTGCCGGGTATTCCTATCCCTACTTTTTTTGGTACTCGCTTTTCCCAAGCAGGGTTCTATTATTTTATTCTTTTATTTACAGTCTTAGTAGTAGGTTTTATCTACCGATTATACAACTCGAAAATAGGCCGAGCGTTTATTGCCATTCGGGAAGACGAGGTGGCCGCTGCCCATATGGGTATCCACCTGTTTGCCCATAAAACCCTAGCTTTCAGTATCGCTTGCGCCATTGCCGGACTTGCAGGTGCTTTCTATGCGCATTTTGCCCGATTTATTTCCGCAGATCAGTTCGGCGGAAATGAATCTTTTGCCATTCTAACCATGGTTGCCCTTGGAGGAACCGGTTCCATTGTGGGCCCCCTGCTAGGAGCTGCCGTGTTAATTATTTTCCCAGAATTGTTCCGGTTTTTAGCCCAGTATCGGATGGTTCTCTATGGAGCCATATTAATTTTTGTAATTGTGGTAAAACCAGGAGGAATAGTCGGAGTTAGAGGGGTATTCGAAAAACCCGCTTCCGCCTTACGAGCAAAAAAAAGCCATCGGAAAGGAGGAAGATAATGTTTTTTGAAATGAGAAAAGTACGTAAAGCCTTTGGTGGGCTTATTGCGGTAAATGATGTGGACCTGCAGGTACAGCCAGGAACTATTCATGCAATTATAGGGCCAAATGGTGCAGGAAAGACTACCCTCTTTAACTGTATTACCGGATTGCGCAGGGCAGAAGCAGGACAGATTCTTTTTGAGGGAGAAGATATCCGGGAATTACCTACCCACGAAATCGTAAAGAAAGGAATAGGTAGAACTTTTCAGAATATCCGGCTGTTCCCCTATCTGTCTGTATTGGAGAACGTTAAAGTAGGAACGCACCTCATGAATCATACAAATCTATGGGATACCGCTTTAAAATCCAGCCGCTTCCGTAAACAAGAAAAAGAGGTTCACACCCTCTGCATGGATTTGCTCCATCAGATAAAGCTGGAAGACAAAAAAGATTTTTATGCCCGAAATCTTCCGTATGGGGACCAGAGAAAACTAGAAATAGCCCGAGCCTTAGCTTCAAAACCCAAGCTCCTACTTTTAGATGAACCAGCTGCGGGCATGAATCCTGCGGAAACAGCAGAGTTGGACGATTTTATACGTTCGTTAAAAGCAAAGGGAATCACCATTATTTTGATTGAGCATGATATGAAACTTGTAATGAGTATTGCCGATACCATATCGGTTATTGACTACGGGGTAAAAATTGCCGAAGGCACCTCAAATGAAATTCAGACGAATGAGCGGGTAATCGAAGCATATCTTGGAAAAAGAAGGAGTTAAATATGCCCCTGTTGGAAATAGAAAACCTTGTAGTCCAGTATGGCGCTATCCGGGCCTTAAAAGGAATAAGCCTATCCGTTGAAAAAGGGGCCTTGGTAACTTTAATCGGTGCAAACGGTGCAGGAAAAAGTACCTTGCTTAATACCATTACGGGTGTAGTAAAAGCAGCCGAAGGAACTATTCGGTTTAATGAAGACGATATTACCAATTTAGACTCTCATGAAATTGTTCGGTATGGAATTTGTCAGGTCCCAGAGGGTAGAAAAATCTTTTCCGAATTAACCGTAGAGGAAAACCTCTATGCGGGTGCGTACATATTAAACGATAAAAATGAAGTAAAGAAAAATTTAGAAATGGTGTATAGCTTGTTTCCCCGTTTAGCCGAACGAAAACGACAGGAAGGGGGTACCCTCTCGGGAGGGGAACAACAGATGCTTGCTTTAGCTAGAGGAATTATGTCTAATCCCCAGTTATTACTACTGGATGAACCGAGTTTGGGTTTAGCGCCCCTAATTGTAGATAAAATATTTGAGTTCATCCAACAAATAAACCAATTAGGTAAGACAATCCTTCTAGTAGAGCAGAATGCTAACTTAGCTTTGCAAGTAGCCTCCTATGGTTATGTATTAGAAACAGGTACTATACGGTTCCATGATACATCGGATAACCTGCAGCACAACGATCTAGTCCGCAAAGCCTACCTCGGCATTGCAGGCTAAGATGTGGAGCAAGGGATGTCATTTCTCTGCATCGATGTAGGGACCTCGGGGTGTAAGGCGTGTATAATAAACGAAAAAGGCCAGAGGATTGCCCAAGCTAAACAATCCTATGTTGCAAGAATGGAGGGAGCTCAGGCAGAGGTAGACACGGAACAGGTGTTTCTAGTTTGTCTCTCTGCGGTGAAAGCTTTACTCGGACAAAGCTCCTATTCTGCCCATAAGATCGAAGCAGTGGCAATAAGTTCCCTGCTAGGGTATGTTTTTTTGAACTCCCAAGGAAAACCTCTTAGGCCGGCTCTATTGTATCTAGATACCCGGGCTACTACAGAATGTGTGCAGGCTTTTGAACAAGTAGAATTGCAGAAACATTTTCCCTGTACAGGCCGTAGACTAACCCCCGAACTACTTGCACCCAAATTGCTCTGGTTACAGAAGCATGAGCTAGAACATTGGCGAAACTTACGCTTCATCCTGGGTCTAAAAGACTATCTGGTATACCGATTCACCGGAGAACTAGGAACCGATGTGGCTCACTTAAATTATACATTTCTGTATGATGTGGAGAAAAACCAATTTAATCCTGTTCTCTTAGATTGGGTTGGTTTACAGGAGCACTTTTTCCCTCCCTGTCGGCTACCCTATGAGGTTATCGGAGGTGTTACTAGAGAAACGGCGCAGATTACAGGTCTTATTGAGAATACTCCGGTAGTTATGGGTAGTATTGATGGAACCACCGCAATGTATGGAGGGGGTATGGTAGAAGAAGGGACCCTAGTATGGGTAAGCGGATCTACCGATGTATGTATGACCCTGTACTCCTTTTTAGTTGCTTCCAGCCTTCTAAGCCAGAACAACAGCTTTATTCCCAATCTCTATGCCTTAGGGGGAGCTACTGGTTTAGGGTGGGGTAGTTTGCTGAAACTAAAAGAACAGTTTTCTTTTCGGGAAGACCTGTTGTTTTCTAGCCTTGAAGAAATTCCTCCAGGCTCCGAAGGTTTGTATGTGTTTCCGGGAATTTCGGGGGAGCGAGCTCCTTATTGGATAAATAATGCAAGAGGTGCGGTAGTAGGGTGGGGGTTGAATCATACCTTTCTTCACTTTTTGCGAGCTTTTGTAGAAGGTACCACCTATAGAGTAAAACGAATCCTCTTAACTTTAAAAGAGGGAGGGGTAGAGGTACAAAAGGTTCATTTGTTAGGGGGAGGAGCTTACTGGGACACTGTAAACCAGCTCCGAACCGACTTATTGGGCATACCTATGGTTAAACTACAAGAGGAAGAAGGTACCTTATTAGGAAGTGCACTTTTTGCAGGTGTAGGAGTAGGAAAGTTTACTAGTCTGAAACAAGGGGTTCAAACCTGGGTATATCCAGAGCGGGAATATATACCCGACTTAAGGTTAACCGCGGAGTATACGCCCTTATTCTTACAATTCGAGGATCTATTAGAGCGGATCTATAATCCGACGTTGTCGGTTTAAACACCCTTTGAAAGCCCTATAGGCTGTGAGTAATTATGTCAGGAGATAGAAGAT
>JBDNDI010000115.1:0-7690 GCA_046719195.1 Spirochaetales bacterium
AGGATAGTGCGGGATCCGGTTTGGGTATTTACCAGGATAATGGAGAAAGGAGTAGGAGAAGCGGAGGATCGTTCAATCCCTGAAACATCCACCCCCGATCGAGAAAGATCCTCCACAGCCCGTTCTCCCCACGTATCCATGCCTGCCACACCCAAAAAAAAGGTTGGAATGCCCCATTGGGAGAGTAAAGCAGCTGCGTTGGCAGCCGGCCCGCCGGAAGACTCAAAGGTGTTATCAAATTGATACTTTAGGTTTTCTTCCGGGAAGGAATCGAGAGGCAGGGTAAGATCGTAGGAGAGGTGTCCGATACAGAGAGCGTATCGGGTATCTTTCTTCATGCTAAGGACTCCAGATAGGGCCTTAAAGTTTCTAGAAGTTGTTGTTTCGCCGCCTGGTAGGGAAGGGGAGTAATATAGCCGGAAGCATTCTTATGCCCCCCGCCTCCTAAGCTCTGGGCAATCTGGGCCACATTTAAGTTTGCAGGAGACCTGAGGCTTACCGAAGTCCTTTCGGTTTCCTCTTCCCGAATAAAGGCAACGACTTCACATCCTTCTACGGATAAAAGCAGCTGGTACAGGGGATCGGATTGTCTATGTTCTGTATCGAACGTTTGGTAATCCTGGGCTAAAATATGGACAAGTAAAAGTTTCCCTTCAAATAAACTTTCTAAGGTAGAAAGGATTTTGGCTAGGTACAAACGGGATTGTAAAGAGAAGTTACCGAAAGTCTCCCGATAAATCGCCTTGGGCGTAATTTCTTTTTCAGCTAAGCGACCTACATGGTACAGCGAATCCGCAGCTTCTACCTCTAAGTGACGGAAAAATCCCGTGTCCGTAGCAAAGCCGAAAAATATGAAATGAGCCTCTTCTTTTGTGGGTTCTTCTCCGAAAGCTTCGATAATTTTCTGGATCAGAAGGGTAGTGGAGGGGGCCCTTGGTTCCAGGTACTGTATCGGGCTATTGAGTTTTCCATTGGGTTGATGATGATCCACTACAGCCAGGGGATAAGGCTTTAGGTAAGGGGATAGATATCCGGCACGATCTACCGAAGAACAGTCCAGTAAAAGCACCGCAAACTCGGTAGGACTGTTTGCTTCAGGGAAAGAACTTTGAAACAGCTCTTTGTAAGGGGCAATTTCCTTCCGTTGCCAGGGGCCAGGAGAAAGTAATACAACGGATTTACCTCTTCGTTTAAGAAAACTAGCTAAAGCTAATTGGGAGCCAATTGCATCCCCGTCCGGCTCTTCGTGGGCTACAATGTAAAAACCCGAAAACCGAATTAAAAAATCCAACAATTCTTTAGGAGGATTGTTTAATGCCATGCATTCCTCAATAACTATACTCAACGGCCTACAGGGTTTAACCACCTTGACCCTAGTGGCACCGACCTTACAAAGTTCAAATCCATCAACAGCAACCAGCCTAAAACAGAAGAAGCTCTTTCTGCCTTCCCCTACCAGAGATATGGAGTTTCCCTTGAAAAATATATCCATTTACCTCGGTGCGCATTCCGTATTCTTCCAGGTATATGCCGGGTTCAATAGAGAAACACGACCCTTCCAGCAGGTACCGGTCGTCGGGAAACTCTTCCGAGTCCAGATTTACCCCGCTACCATGTACTTCCCGGTCAATACCATGGCCCGTGCGATGTTTGATAGCTTCTCCCAATCCGGCTTCCTGAAGCAATTTTCTACAGTAGGCATCTACCTCTTGCCCAGTTACAGGTATTTGATGGTGGATTTTCCTCTCAATATACTGCACAGTTTGATCCCGGATTGTTATTAAGGTTTGAAAGGTTTCCCGGATCGTTGGAGGTGGGGTAGGACCTGAAAACCCTACCCAGGAGATATCTGCGTAGGTTCCATTAGCCCCCTGTTCTTTAGCCCAGAGATCAAGTTGCACCATCTGTTCGGAAAGAATCGGTTCCCCTCTACCCTGGGGAGAATAGTGAGGATTGGAAGAGTTTTTTCCTGCGGCCACTAGGGGTGGAGAATAGGTATAGAGATTCCGCGATTCGAACTCTTTTAGAATAAAATCCCGCACCTCTCCTTCATACACTCGACCACCCTTGGTCAAACCGGTTTGAATAAAGCTCCAGGCCTTTTCTACTATATCGTACAGGTGATCCGAAGCCCGGTTGTGGGAGTCGATCATGGAAGGAGTTAATAGCCCCCGGAATCTTTGAAGAAGCGTGGCAGCAGAAACCAGTTCAAATCCGCAAGACTCCAGGGTAAGAGCAGTTCCAAAATCTAAGAAAGAAAGTATGCGGAGAGTAGGCGAGAAATTACAGGCAAGTCGTCGGGCTTTAGGCAGCACCTCGTTATGTAGCACTTGCATCAGCGTAGAGCGGGAGTTGTAGAAAAAGGTTTCCCCTGGAAGGGCATCCAGAACAGAAGCTTCGATCTGGTGCACGATTTTTATGGGCTCCCCCTCAGAGCATACCACATAGTACCAGGGACGGGTATTTTTAACCGTGGAATCGATGCCGAGGATGCTTTCCGAAAGAGGGTCCCGGTGCTGAAAAGATGAAAAAAGCCATCCTCCTACCCTTTCTAGGCGGATGGCCTGCCTTAAGGCTTCGAGGTCAGGCAATTAAAACTCCAGAATAAGTTCTTCTACATTAAACTTGGCAGAAAGATCTTCCGTAGGATTCAGAGAACCCCAGGATAGATCGTTCATGTTCTTTTTTAGGAAGAGACGGACATGAGAAAACTTACCGTTTTTCCAGTAAATAATCATGTAAGGATAGGTGGGATCGTCTCCCCACTGAATTTCTCCTTTTACCAGTTTCCCATCCCGAGAAGAAGAATGTGCAAACCAGGCATGGGGAAGGTAGGTTTCTGCTATATCCAGTTTACTGGTTGTGTACAAAATTTTATAACCGAGGTTATGGGGATATACCTTCTCGATTAATACAGTTTTTGCATAGTATTCAGACTCTAAAGCGACTAATCCAGTGCCTATAGCCAGGAAGAGGCATAGGATGAAGAAAATACCCTTTTTCAAGACGCTCCTCCTCGAATGTAAGTTATCCCTATTATAGTAACATTTTTAGAAAAATATCAAGAACGGGCAAGGTTCTTGTTTTGGGCAATCCTACAAAGAATATGAAAGGCATGTCGGGTAGCCCCAGGATCAGCAACTCCTTTGCCAGCAATGTCAAAGGCAGTTCCATGGGCAGGGAAAGAGTTAAAGACAATAGAATGGGAAGGTCGCTAATGCCTAGAGGGTTGCCAGCATTAGGGCTTTAATGGTGTGTTTGCGGTTTTCAGCTTCGTCCCATACGCGAGACTGAGGTCCTTCAATTACTTCTACCGACACTTCGTTTCCCTTAATAGCAGGCAGACAATGGAGAAAAATACTGTCCTTTTTTCCCGTAAGCTTCATTAACTCCTCGTTTACCTGAAAAGGCCTTAAAAGGCGCATTCGTTCCGTTGCTTTGTCTTCCTCGCCCATGGATACCCAGACATCCGTGTACACTGCATTAGCCCCTTTCAATTCATCGGCTAAAGAAGTTCCTACCCGAAGCGTTGCACCGGAACTTGCCGCAAAGCCCTCACAGGTGGTTAACAAAGCTGTATCGGGATGCAGTTCTTTAGGTGCAACAATTGTATAATTCACCCCCATTTTGGAACAGCCGATTAATAGGGCTCGAGCCATATTATTCCGGCCATCTCCTACAAAGACTAGTTTTAGCCCTTTCAATGTACCGAACTCTTCTTCTAAGGTCATTAAATCCGCCAGTACCTGGGTGGGATGATCGGTGTCGGTAAGCCCATTGTATACCGGTACCCCGGAATATTGGGCCAAGGCTTCTACGGTTTCCTGTTTAAATCCCCGATATTGGATGGCATCGAACATTCGGCCCAATACCCTGGCCGTATCTTCGATGGACTCTTTGGCGCCTAACTGGATGTCCTGGGTGGAGAGAAATACCGGATGCCCTCCTTCTTCTCCAAAGGCAGTTTCAAAAGCACACCTAGTCCGGGTAGATCGTTTTTCAAAAATTAGAGCTAAGGTTTTGCCCGAAAACCGCATCTGAATCTTCCCTTCTTTTTTTTCTTTCTTAACCTGATGGGAAAGATCGAGTAAATACCGGATTTCTTCTAGGGTATAGTCTGCTAGTGTAAGCAAAGATCTTCCTTTTAGGTTTACTGCCATTCGCTTCCTCCCTAAACGTGTAGTTAGGATGGATCCAGGAAAAGCTCGGGCGGAAATAGTACCCGTAACGCTTCCAGGATGGTATCTACAAAAATAAACTCGAGTGAGGATACTACTTCTTTAGGAAGTTCATCAATATCTTTACGGTTTTCTTCGGGAAGAAGCACTTTGGGTATCCGGTTTCTATGGGCGGCAAGTACTTTTTCTTTTACCCCGCCAATAGGAAGGATTTTACCAGTAAGGGTAATTTCTCCGGTCATCGCAATGCCCGGATACAGGCTAATTCCAGAAAAAGCAGACAGAAGTGCTGAGGTTATTGTAATTCCAGCCGAAGGGCCGTCTTTGGGAATTGCCCCTTCGGGAATGTGGATATGCACATCTTTGTCTTTATAGAATTGGGAGGCAATTTTATAGTGAGAGGCTGTCGCCTTTAAGAAAGAAAAGGCAGTTAAGGCGCTTTCTTTCATTACATCACCTAAGCTTCCCGTGAGGAGAAGTTCTCCCTTGCCGTCAAATACCACTGCTTCTACGGGAAGAACTGTGCCTCCCAACTCTGTCCAGGCTAGTCCATAGGCCAAACCGGGTCGGGAACCTTGGTATAAAATATCCCTCCGGTGTTTTGGATTTCCTAGATAACGGGATATGTTTTTTGCTGTCAGAACGACTTTAAAAGAGTTTTTTCTCTGTTCATGGGTTTCCTTTTCTGCAAAGCCCTTACGAACCGCTTCTCGGGCAAGTTTACGAACAATTTGAGCAATCTCGCGCTCTAAATTGCGTACCCCCGATTCCATTGTATAGTTTTGTATAATGTGGAGAATCCCATCCTTGCGAAACTTAATATCGGCCCAGGATAGGCCGTTTTCTTCAATCTGTTTGGGAATAATAAAGCCGGTGGCTATTTTTAGTTTTTCATATTCGGTGTAGCCGGGTATTTCTATTACTTCCATTCTGTCCCGGAGCGGGTAGGGGATATTATGAAGAGAATTGGCTGTAGTAATAAACATGACATTGGAAAGATCGTACGGTACCTCTAAGTAGTGATCTAAAAATGTAGAGTTTTGTTCTGGGTCTAACACCTCTAACAGAGCTGCAGCCGGGTCTCCCCGGAAGTCGCTACTCATTTTATCTACTTCATCGAGTAAAAAAACAGGATTTTTCGTCCCCGCTTTCCGCATAGATTGAATGATTTTTCCCGGAAGAGCGCCCACGTAGGTTTTTCTATGCCCCCTGATTTCTGCCTCATCCTTTACTCCCCCTAAGGAAATCCGAACAAAGTTACGTCCCAAAGACCGAGCCACAGATTTTCCTAAGGAGGTTTTACCTGTACCGGGAGGACCTACAAAACAAAGGATAGGACCTTTTACTTTTTCCTTTAGTTGATGAACAGCAATAAAATCTAGAATGCGTTCTTTAGGTTTTTCCAAATCGTAGTGATCTTCGTCTAAGATTTTTTCTGCGGCAGCAATATCTTTATTCTCTTCGGTTCGCTCATTCCAGGGAAGATCCACGATCCATTCGATATAGGTTCGCAAAATTCCTGCTTCTGGGGAAAAGGTCTGTAGTTTTTCTATGCGCTTTAGCTCTCTCTGAACTTTGGCTAACACTTCTTCGGGAAGCCCTTTTTTATGTATTTTTTCTTCTAGTTCCTTTACACCGGTTGGATCTTCGGTATCTCTGCCTAGCTCCCGATTTATTTCCTTCATCTGTTCCTGGAGAAAGTAATCCCGCTGCCCTTTTTCGATTCGCTTTTTTACCCGGTTGGTAATTTTGGTTTGCAGATCTAACAGCTCACATTCTAACTCTAGGGTAGAGGCTAATTCCCGTAGCCTAGCCTCGGTAGATTCAAGGCTGAGAAGTTCTAATTTTTTGTCTATTTTAAAGTTTGCATGGGCACAAATAAGGTCTATCAACTTGTGGGGAGTCTCAATTCGTTCAACGGCAGAGGGTATCTCTACCGGTATTTTTTTATTTAGGGTAGCATAGGTTTTGAAAGCTTCCTGAATCGACCGAATAAGAGAAAGAGTAAGTTTATCTACATGATTATTTTCAGGGATCTTGCGTATGGTGGCTTTAAAAAAAGGGTCTTTTTGGGTAAAGGAAGTTAAAACTCCGCGTTCTTCCCCTTCAATGAGGGCCCGCATAGTCCCATCGGGGAGCTTCATATGCTGAAGAACTAGGCCAATCGTACCGGTAGTAAACAGGTCTTCGGGTTTTGGATCTAATACGGGATTTTTCTGGCAAAGGAGAAATACTTTTCGATCGGTTTTGAGAGATTCCTCAATCGCATCTACCACAATTCGTTTTGAACCGAATACGGGCACTACCATCCCGGGGAACACCACAAGATCCCTTAAGGGTACCACGGGTAGGGTTAGGGTAGACCGTTGGGATCGATCGAAAAGCTTCATGCGGATTTTTTAACAAGCACAATCTCTGGCCGTTCGGATTTTTCTATAACATCCCGGGTAATAACTACTTTTTTTCTACCCTCAATAGAGGGTAGTTCAAACATAACATCCAGCATTACCGACTCGACTATGGCACGTATGCCCCTGGCGCCGGTTTTGCGGCGAATGGCTTGCTCGGCAATGGCTTTTACTGCCCCTTCTTCAAATACCAGTTCTACCCCATCCATCCGGAGGGATACCTGGTACTGCTTTAGGATAGAGTTTTTCGGTTCGGTAATAATGCGTTCTAAATCTTCCTGCGTAAGGTCGTGGAGAGGTACATGAATGGGTAACCGACCCACAAACTCAGGAATCATTCCAAACTTAATCAGATCGTCTGGATGCATTTCTTTGTATAGTTCAAAGAGTTTTTTTTCTGTTCTACTGCGTACGTCGGCTCCAAATCCCATAGGGTGTTGGGCAACCCGTGCTTCTATTATTTTGTCTAATCCTACGAACGCACCCCCACAGATAAAAAGTATGTTTCGGGTATCGATACGGAGCATTTCTTGATTGGGGTGCTTCCTTCCTCCTTGGGGAGGGACGTTTGCAATAGTCCCCTCGATAATTTTTAAAAGAGCCTGCTGCACCCCTTCTCCTGACACATCTCTTGTTATAGAGACATTTTCTCCCTTTTTCGCAATTTTATCGATCTCGTCGATGTACACAATGCCTCGTTCGGCTGCAGCAATGTTGTTGCCAGCGTTCTGTATAAGTTTTAACAGGATATTTTCTACATCTTCCCCCACATACCCTGCCTCGGTAAGGGTAGTAGCGTCGGCGATGGCAAAGGGTACTTTTAGTTTCTTGGCAAGAGTTCGGGCGAGTAAAGTTTTACCTGTTCCCGTAGGGCCGATAAGAAGAACATTGGATTTTTCTAGCTCTACTTCATCTTCGATTTTTTGACGGTAGGATATACGCTTGTAGTGGTTATAAACAGCTACAGAAAGAACTCGCTTGGCATACTCCTGGCCGACAATGTACTGATCCAGGAACTCTTTTATTTCCTTGGGGCTAGGTACATCCTCCATAAATTCGGTAGTCAAAATGTCCTCTTCTTCGTCGAGGATTTTCTTGCTTTGG
>JBDNDI010000116.1:0-7673 GCA_046719195.1 Spirochaetales bacterium
CAGATCTTCGATGCGATAGAGAGTGCAAAAGCCAAAGGGGAAACTTTGGTACTAGCTGATACCGCAGGCCGTATGCATAATAGAACCAACTTGGTACGGGAGTTGCAAAAAATAGATAAAATTATTAAAGGCAGAGTTGCTCCTACGGAATACAAGAAAATTCTTGTGCTGGATGCAGTAACAGGCCAGAATGGTATTCGTCAGGCAGAAATTTTCCATCAAGCAGTGGGAGTAGATTCCATAATTCTAACAAAGTGGGATGGCACAGCGAAAGGGGGAATTTTGCTTGCTTTGGGCGGAGAGTTGGGCATACCGATTTCTTTTGTGGGTATCGGAGAAAAAATACAAGATTTGATTCCTTTTGAACCTTCAAAGTTTATTGCAAATTTGTTAGGCGAGGTATGAATATACTCAAAACCAGTAGAAGCTTCTTCTGTTTCCTTTGTTTTATTCTTTCTTCTTATTATGTATGGGGGGATACCATCTACCGCTCTAATGAACTAGGCATGCCTCTAGAAATACTAAAACGAGGGGATCCGGTTCCTGAGTTCCGATTGATTATTGCAAAACATTTAGACAAGGAGACGAGAACTTTGCTAGATGCTGAGGGAACGGAAGTGAAACGTTGGGAGCGTTTCTCTACTCCCTCAGGGATAGAAGAGAGGGAGTACGACTCTCAAGGCCTAAAAGAAAAAATATTTTACGATTCTAGGGGTAGAGTCCTACGGATAGAGAGTCATGATTTTCAGCAGGGAGGGGTGATAGAGTATACAGTGACCGAAGGGAAATATTTAGGATCGATTCGTACATCCTTAAACGGTGAATTCGAACTTATGGATCGAATTTTATATACTTCAAAGGGTTTGGTTAGAGGAATTGTAAGATCTTCAAAGGAAAATGTTTCTCAAGCTGCTTTTTTTTCTCAGGATCGGGGTATTTTGAGAAGGGAAACTTTTCAGGGAGAAAGGGGTACCCTTCTTTCCCGGTATAACTCCCGGGGAGAAATTGTTTACCAGGAAGTGCGTAGAGGAGAAAAAGTTGTAGAGGTGCAGAGGTTTTTTTACCAAGGGGAGCCCTCCTTTAAAATGGCTAGGAAGGAAATAGAGAACCCTCTCTCCGGGAGAAAAGTGCAGATTGTGTTTAATGAAGAGGGGAATATTGAAAGGGAGATAGAAATAGTAGGAGGTGTGTTTTCCCAAGAGACTTTCTATATCTATCGGGGAAGGGTTCTGCTCCGGAAGGAAAGCCGTACAAGGGCAGGTCAGTACGTCTGGGAATTCCAATACTCAGATCAGGATAAAAAAATAGAGGAAAGGCAGTATGAAAAAGGAATTTTAGTGCTAAAAATCGAGTTCGACACTCCGGATGGATTTACGCGGGTAGAAAGTCGGTATCGGGAAGGTGATTTAATTATGAAAACTTACTTTCAGGAAGAAAAGGAAATTAAGGTGGAGTACTATCGGGGCGGTACTCTTCTTAGGACCGTACAGAAGGGATAAGGCCATTGAGCTATTGGGTATTCTTTGTAGCAAAAAGATTTTTCAAAAGTCCGCGAAAATATAGTAATGCCCTTCCTTCCCTGCTATCTGTAGTAGGTATAGCTACAGGTGTTATGACTTTACTAGTTGTCCTTGGAGTAATGAATGGCTTTCAGCATTCCACTATTGAAGCAATTCTAGAACTAAACTCCTATCATCTGCGAATTATAGATTCCTCCTCCATCTACCCCGAAATAGAAAAAAAAATACGCTCTATTCCTAATGTTCGGGCCCTAGTTCCTTTTGCGGAGAGGGAAACCCTCCTTCAAGGATGGAGTCTTCAGCCACAGATTTGTGTCCTCAGGCTACTTCCGAAAGAAGTTCTTTCTCTCGACCCTTCCCTTGGTCACCAGATCCAGATGGTCGAAGGAACATTCGACCTATCAGATCCGAAGGGTATACTTTTGGGTGCTGAATTAGCTAGATATTTAGGGGTAGGGGTGGGAGACACCGTACAAGTGCTTCAGGTGGGGGAAGATATGCCTGCAACACCGGTTATGGAACCGTTTATCGTAAAGGGAATCTGGAGAAGCGGATATTACGAATATGACGCAGGATGGGGATTCCTTTCTCTCTCCTCCCAAAATAAGACTCACCCTGCAGAGGTTTCCTTAGGTATAAAATTACAAGATCGTTTTGCGGACATGTCTGTGCAAAGAGAACTCTCTACATGGATAGGCTCAACAAAAAAGGTTATTTCCTGGAGAGAGTACAATCGGGCGATATTTGGTGCTTTGCGAATGGAAAAGACAGTCTTATTTATTTTAATCTGCTTTATTTTCCTAATGGTTGCGGTAAATATATATCGTTCTCAGCAGCGTCACATTTCTGCTCGATTAGAGGATATTGGTTTACTTAAGGCCTTAGGTGCTACTCCTTCAAAGGTTCAAAGCATATTTATGCTGGAGGGAACCTTTATTGGTATTCTAGGAGCCTTTTGGGGAAATTTGATGGGTTTGTTTTTATCGGCAAGGATCAATGCTACCTTTCAATGGGTCGAGAAGATGCTGAATGCGATATTCTCTATCTTAAATTCGACCTTACGGGTCTCTCTATTTTCACCCGCTAACTTTTACATAACCGAAGTGCGATCCCTCATTTCCTGGCAGGAGGCTCTATTGATATCTGGGTTAGCTGTGGTATCCACCACTTTTGCTGCCTTTCTAGCTTCCAAACGGGTGGCGGTTATTTATCCGGCAGAGGTATTACGGTATGAATAGTGTTTATGAAAATCTCCTTCTTCGGGTGGAAAAAGTACAAAAAGTATATACCACAGGGCAGGACACTCTACCTGTGTTGCGGGAGGTTACATTTCAGGCATCGGAGGGCTCTATTGTTATCATCACAGGACAGAGCGGTTCGGGAAAGAGTACCCTTCTTCATCTCATCGGGGGTCTAGATTCCGTAACTTCCGGTACTATACAAGTAGGGGATTTAGAAATTTCCAAACTAGGGGAAGATGCCTTAACACTTTACCGAAGGGATACGGTAGGATTTATTTTCCAATTACATCTTCTCCTTCGGGAGTTTACCGCTCTTGAGAATGTAGCTCTACCTGCCTTGATCTCAGGTTTACCTAAAAAACAAGCTTTTGAGCGAGCTTCGGAACTTCTCACTCAAGTTGGGCTGTCCCATAGATTTTCCCATTTTCCTCTAGAACTATCTGGAGGAGAGCGGCAACGAGTAGCAGTAGCTCGAGCCTTAGTAAATGATCCTCCTTTGCTATTAGCCGATGAACCTACGGGGAATCTGGATGAAAATAACGCTCGTCGAGTACAGGAATGTTTATTCTCTCTAGTAAGACAGCATAGAAAAACCCTAATTCAAGTTACCCATGATCCTACCCTTAGACAGATGGGAGATCTGCGGTATCACCTACAGGAGGGAGTACTGCATCCTTTATGAAAACTTCCCTTTTTATTGCTCTGCGATACCTTTCACCCTTTAGACAGGGATCTCTGCGAAGAGTACGAGGAGCTATAATATCTATTGGATTAAGCCTTGTTCCCCTAATAGTAGTTTTGGAAGTTTCCGATGGAATGATTCAGGGAATTACAGCTCGAATTCTCGAACTAGGGACCTATCATATACAAGTGTTAGGCCCCCCCAATGCACCCCCTAGCCAAAGGGAAGCTCTTATAAAGTCAATAGAACCATTACCAGAAGTCCTGTCGGTTACAGAAGAAGTTCAAGGTATTGGGCTTTTATATAGTTCCGAAGGAAGTAAAGGAGTTACCCTACGAGCTGTTCCTAAAGAAATTTGGAATCAAGATGCTAGATTTCGAGAGTACTTAAAAATTCTAGAGGGGGAGTTTGATCTTTCAGATCCAAGCGGGTTAGTTATAGGAAGAGACTTATCAGAAAAAATAGGCGTGGGAGTAGGAGATTTCGTCAGGGTTATTACCCCCTATAGTCTCTCAGGA
This sequence comes from Spirochaetales bacterium, assembly GCA_046719195.1. GTDB lineage: Bacteria > Spirochaetota > Spirochaetia > DTKZ01 > DTKZ01 > DTKZ01. Next base: position 3,962 of record JBDNDI010000116.1, read on the forward strand.
AACACAATTTTATCCCGGGTTTCCAAGTTTCGTGTGGCAGGAATTGTGTCTTCCGGATATCAGGAGTTAGATAGAATCTGGGCTTTTATTTCTAAAGAAAGGCAAAGAATTTTATCCCCCCAAGCCTCAAGAACTGTTATTGGGATTAAAGTTAAAAGCCCCTACAAAGATCTTTCCCGGATTCAAGCCACCTTATACCAACTTATCCCTCCTTCCTACCGGGTTTATACTTGGGAAGAGTTAGAGCGTTCTAGAATGCTCTCCTTTCAAACAACCCGCTATTTACTATTATTTATCATGGTACTTATTGTAGTGGTTTCCTCTGTGAATATATCCTCCACATTGTGGATTTTGCAGATGGAAAAAAGAGAAGAACTAGCCATTCTTAAAAGTTATGGCTTTAAACCCAGACAAATTGAAACTCTATTCTACTGCCTAGGTGCCGGAATTGGGATAGTTGGAGCCTTTCTAGGGACAGCTTTAGGTTTAGGAGCATCCGTTTCTATCAATGAACTTATAATAGGGGTGGAATATCTGGTGAATAATGGCTTAAATCTTTTCCGAATGGTTTTAACACAGGTTGGAGTTGGCATAGGAGGGGGAGAAATCCAAATTTTAAATCCTCAGTTTTATTTAGAGAAAATCCCCTTTGTTTTAAAACCTCTAGAGGTAACAGTTTGCAGCTTCCTTACAATACTATTAAGTATTCTCTCTTCTGTTCTTCCTGCACGCTCTGCAGCTCGGTTAAAACCTTTAGAAGTTCTATCCCGACATTAGATTAAGAGGCAACTGGTTGTCTAAGAGGGAGAAATGCGATATCTTCTTCCCTGAAGATGGTGTGCGATATTTGTAGAAAAGAAAAAGCAGTAGTAAGAATCCGCCAAATGATGGGGGACGAGATTAAAGAACTCCGCCTTTGTGAATCCTGTGCCCGAGAGCATGGTGTGTTTGGATTAGAGAAAGAATTGCAGGAAGGGATCGGCTGGTTGCTTCAGGGGCTTTTTGAGGCGGTTACTCCAAAAACGCAAGCAGGAACAACCTGCCTCTCCTGTGGAACCCGCTTTAGAGAAATTCGGTCAAAAAGGCAGGCTGGTTGTGCCGAATGTTATAGAGTATTTAACAAGGAATTGCGAAAGCTTTTAGGTATTCGACAAAAAGAGTGGACCTACCAGGGTAGGTCTCCTAAACGGCTAGAAGCATACAAAATAATTTTAATAGATCGGGCAAACCTAAAATCTCGTTTAGAAGCAGCCTTACAATCAGAAGACTACGAAACAGCGGCTAACCTCCGCGATCAATTAGCTAGGTTAGATAAGGAAAGCGGAACTCCTCGATGAAAGAACTTTCCTTACCCCTTCCCACATGGTTACAAGAGGAAGGTCCTAGTTCTGATACGGTACTAGCAACAAAGACTTGTCTTAGCCGAAATCTATCTAATGTTCCTTTTTTACCCACTAGTTCGGAAGAACACCTAGCTGAGGTTGCTTCAAATGTAACGGAGGCTTTAGAAAAGTTAAATCTTTTAAATCAGTTTACCTTGTACAGTGTGGAAAAACTTCCTAGTCTAGCCCTACGTTTTTTTGAAGAAGAAGGCACTCTACCGGAAGATTTTCCTAGAGAACAGAGATACCTTTATATTGAGAGAGGAGGCAGAACTCTAATAACAGTAAACGTAGTTGATCATGTGCGAATAGAAAGTCGATATGGAGGTTTACGGGTGGAGGAAGGTTTCCGCGCGGTCAAAGAACTAGACCTTAAGCTGGAGCAAGAGATAGAGTACGCTTTTTCGCTCGAGTGGGGATATTTAACTACCCGTTTAGAAGATGTGGGATCGGGCTTATCCATTAAAGTACTTCTCCATCTTCCTGGACTAGTGTTGGAGAAAGAACTAGAGTCTACTCAGCAAACCCTGAAAGAAGAGGGTTTTCTCTTGCGGCCTTTATTCCTCAGTACAAAAGCCGATAACGAAACTATAGCCTTAGGTGAGTTGTATCTTTTAGAAGATTTGAGGGTGGCAGGCAGAACAGAGGAGGAAGTCTGTAAAAAACTTGAAGAGAGGGTAGGTTCTTTAGTACATTATGAGAGGGAAAAGAGGCAAACAGCCTTGAAGGAGGAGCGAATTGCTTTGGAAGATAAAATCTATAGGGCCTGGGGTGTTCTGGAGAGAGCGCGGGTTTTGCGATTGGAGGAGGCCTTAGATATGCTTTCCTTAGTCAGATTCGGCTCCTGCGTAGGAATGCTTCCGGTAGAGTTTCAAACAGCAATACCTTCTTTAATGCTAGAAAGTTGCCCGGCTCATGTATGGGCCCGAATGCAGGAATGGAAAAAAGGGGTGGTTAAAAAAGTTGACGAAGAAACCGAGGCTCTAGAAAGAGCTCGGTATATTAATCACATATTTTCTAAATTAGAAAAAGGGAGGGAACGTGTTTAAAGGTTTGACTCAGAGGGCTCAACGAATTTTAACTATTTTAGCCCAGGATGAGGCAAAACGTTTTCATTCTGACCAATTACTTCCCGAGCATATCATTCTTGCTATATTACGGGAGGGATCCGGTTTAGGTTTTAAAGTATTGCAAAAAGCTAATATTGATCCTCAAAAATTACAGATGGAAATAGAAAATTCCTTACCTCGAAGAAAAGGGGGGTTTATACTAGGCGATGTACCTCCTTCACCTCGGGGTAAAAAGATTTTGGAAGATTCTGCAGAGGAAGCAAGAAACTTAGGCCACGAATACATCGGGACAGAACATCTGTTATTAGCTTGCAGTAGGGAAGAAGGAAGCGCTTTAGCGCGCTTTCTTTACGCTAACCATGTTACAGTAGACACTTTAAGACAGATCGTTTTAGAACTGACAGGAAATGCACCTTTAGGGAATGCTCAAAGTTCCCTAGAAGAAGGGGTCAAGAAAAAAGTAGTACCCCCACAAGGGAAAAAGGCTACTCCTACCCTAGACGAGTTTTCCCGAGATCTAACTCAGTTAGCAATGGAGAACAAATTGGATCCGGTTATTGGAAGGACCAAAGAGATTCAACGGGTTATACAAATTCTTGCCCGAAGAACAAAAAATAACCCTGTTCTAATTGGGGAACCAGGAGTAGGGAAAACGGCTATTGTTGAAGGCCTAGCCCAGCGTATTGTAGAAGGTACAGCCCCAGATGTGTTATTGGGAAAACGAGTGCTAACTTTAGATTTAGCTTCTGTAATTGCAGGAACTAAATATCGAGGTGAATTTGAAGAGCGGCTAAAGAGGATTATGAAAGAAATTATGGCCGCGGAGAATATTATTTTGTTTATTGACGAACTTCACACGATTATCGGTGCAGGAGGTGCAGAGGGCGCTATTGATGCGTCAAATATGCTAAAGCCTGCTTTATCCCGAGGGGAAATTCAATGTATCGGAGCAACAACATTAAATGAATACAAGAAATATATTGAAAAAGATGCAGCGTTAGAACGAAGGTTTCAAACGGTTTTTGTGGAAGAACCTTCGGTAGAAGAAACCATTGAAATATTGAAGGGAGTTAAGGAACGATACGAAGAACATCACAATGTTTCCTACACTTCCGGAGCTCTGGAGGTAGCAGCCCTTCTTGCAAAGCGGTATATATCAGATCGATACCTACCGGATAAAGCTATAGATTTGATCGACGAAGCTGGTTCCCGAAAACGAATTCTTAATAATATTCGTCCCTCTGCAGTTGCAGTTTCACG
>JBDNDI010000117.1:0-7651 GCA_046719195.1 Spirochaetales bacterium
CCCCATTTGTAGAGATATTATAGCCCCTGAGATTGTGTGAGCTAAGCTTGATCTCGGAAAACCGAGACCGATCACGTGTACATGGACTTTCACTTCCTGAAGCCAGCCTCTAGCACAGGAACCTTTCTCACCGAGATTTCCTAGCGAAACCTGAAAACCGTAGAAAAAAGGTATCGTAAAATCGAACGGGAATCCGAGCGATATGCCCTTCCCCTAAAACCATTCCCCTTCGAACACTACTTGTTCAACCTGGATGGACTCGGATCCTTCCGAATAACGAAATTGCACCAAGTGTGCAGGAGTGCCTGGGCACAGAGCAAAGCCTTCCTCTTCCATACCTAAAAGGCGTGCGGGATTGGTAGTACAAGTCTGCAAAGCCTCTTTCCACCCTAAGCCTGTAGCTTTCATGAATTGTACAATTCCCCTATCCAACAGATGCCCCGCACCAGCAAAAAAAGGAGTGCCTATCTGGGTAATGTGCCCATCCGGATGTAGTTCTACCTCCAGGGTTCCCCACCGATAAGTTCCGGCTTTAAGGCCTCCGACATATGCCACATCACTCACGAGAATTAATCGTCCGATTCCCTTTGCCCGGGCTATTACCTTTATGACTGCAGGGGGCAGATGAAAGCCATCACAAATAAGGCTAGCATACAGGGAGTCCGCGGCTAACTGTTCCCAAATATAGTTGCGTAAACGGGGAATCTGGGCATGACTTCCGTTTCCAAGATGGGTAGAAAGAAGAGCACCTGCGTTTACAGCTTCTCGAATCCGTTCGGGTGTAGCGCCCGTATGGCCAATAGCAGGTACTACTCCCTGATCTTTCAAATAGGAAATAAACGCAAGGGCTCCTTCCTGCTCCGGTGCTAACGTAACCAATTTAATAATACCTTCTGCAGCTTTCTGAAAAGTTTCAAACTCGGTTTTGTCGGGTGGACGAACATACAGCCGGTTGTGGGCACCTCGCGGACCATCTTCTGGAGAAATATACGGCCCTTCCAGGTGCACTCCTACAAGAGATTTTTGTACAAAGGGGTACCTCTTCCGCGCCTCAACGATTGCCCGCAGACTATGCAAAACCCTCTCTTTCGGGGTTGTGATAATAGTAGCTAGGTGCCTAGTAGTGCCGGTTTTTACCAAGGTTTTACAAAGTTCTAAGACCTGTTCCGGGCTTAAGGAGTTACTACTGTAGTCGATACCCTGATATCCATTTATTTGAATATCAAAAAAACCAGGGCACAGAAAAGGTAACCCCGGCTCCCTTGGAATTTCTCGTATAGACACAATCTGCCCTTCCCCTATTCCTATTTCTACGGGTTGTCCATTTTCTGCCCAAATGCCTCGATATTCCATTTTTGCCTCCCCGGGTAATAGAGTATATCCACCTCCCTAAAGCGGGGAATTGGAGAAAAGCATCTCCTTCCCTCTTGTAAGGATGTCGGTTTAGAAAGGGGGTGTCAAGGATAGCGGCTCGTTAGTATACTTATCTCTATGATAGGGGAAACCAAAGTAGTAACCATGGTGTTGGGTATTATTGTGATTTTAGGATTCTGATATGGGAAGGAACGATTGTTTAGAAGTATCTATCGGAGCCCTAGACATTACCCCTCCCTTAGGCTCGCGCTTTGCCGGACATCTAAATCGGGACAAACCTGCAGAAGGGATCCTGGATCCCTTATACGGTCGCCTTCTGTACCTTAGAGATAGAGAAGAACAAGTGCTTCTAGTAAACTGCGACCTGCTTGAGTTTGGCCTAGAAGAAGCCCTACACCTAAAAAATTCTTTACACCAGGCCACGCATATCCCGTTACAGAGGATTCTTCTAACCGCTACCCATACGCATACAGGTCCTGCTACCCTTTGCTTTTCCGGACAACCTGCTGATGTACCGTATTTAAACACCTTAGAAAGGAAACTTTGTCAGGAAGCTGCTACTTTGTCCGACAGAGCTCGTCCTTGCGAGGTGTTCGTACAACGTACAAAAATTCGAGTTTCCTGTAACCGTAGGAAACGGGTAGGAGACAAGATAGTAATGGCTCCAAATCCCGAAGGGCCAGTAGATCCGGATTTAACCATGGTACTGTTCTCACCTCCGAAAGGAAAACCTATCGGAGGTATTCTGCATTATTCCATGCATCCTACTACCTTAGACGTACATACCTACCTAATCTCTGCCGACTATCCGGGTCGCCTGCTTCGAAAGGTAAAGGATCTAGGTTGCTTTCTTTTCCTTCAAGGCGCTTGTGGTGATGTAAAGCCAGCGGTATTCGACCAAGAGGGAAACTTTAAAGAAGGGACCATGGAAACTGTTTCGTATTATTGTTGTACCATTGTCCGGTTCAGCCATAGGAGCCTTGGGAATCTTAGCCTTTATGCAAGCCTGGATGGCTTTTATCTGGCCTTTGATTCTTGCCACTAGCCGGGAGATGTATACCATGGAAGTCGGCCTAGCCATGTTTCAACAACGTTTCACCATTGAGTATGGGGGAGTGCTAGCCGGTAGTACTTTTAGTATCCTTCCCATCATTATTGTATTTCTGATTCTCCGGCGAAATATTATAGAAGGCATGACTCTCACAGGTTTAAAAGGGTAGTTTGTTTTTTCACTTTTTCTGTAGCTTCTTCACAGCTCGGCGATACGCTTCAATATACGGGTCTATTTGTTCTTTCCAGCAGTGCTTAAACCAGGGTACCGAAAAACAAATCTCTTCTATTTGTTCCGACACAGGTAATGTACCGGGGCCCTGCCGGACATCCCGTTGTCCAAAAGCAAGGACTGTGGGTTTCCCCTGGCGAAAAATATCAGCTTCGTGAAAAAAGGGATGAAGATGGAGGGGGCTGTTGGCCCCTGGCCAACAGTTAGTATCTCCTTCTTCCCGGACCGCTTTACAAAACTCTTCACAACTCGTGCCCCCTAATTCTTTCGCCCTATACAGTCCATGGGGAAAGTACCATCCACCCATAGTGCCGATAGAAGGATCAATCCGATGGGGATGAAGGCCGGGCAGATCCTTCAGACCCTCCCAGAAATAGTTCAGAGCATCCTGGATATCCTGAATTCGTTGCATGTAGTACTTTAGCTGCACCCTACCCATAGCACTGCAGGTCTGGTTTATCCGGTGCTTAGCTGCACCTAGAGGTATTCCCCGGAAACGGGACAGGTAGGGGTCTGTAATCTGGTTATCCGGTGGATTCCAACGGCTAGGAATTCCGGTTCTCTCGTAATGACCGAAAGCCACACATCGCTCGTACAAAGTGCGATCGTTTGTAACGATCATTCCTCCTTCCCCTACAGCAAAGCTTTTTCCGGCCATAAGGCTCATAACCCCTATATCTCCTAGGGAACCACACAATTTTCCTTTGTAATAGCTACCCTGCGCATGGGAAGCATCCTCAATAACCCTCACTCTTTTTCTTTTTGCAATTTCCAGAATAGTATCCATCTCACAGGGGTGTCCGGCATAGTGCACCACCATGATAACTTTAGTGCGGGAGGATATCCGGTGCTCAATGTCGTTGGGATCTATACATAAGGATTCGGGATGTATATCGGCAAAATGTACAGTAGCGCCGAGCATTAGAGCCGGAGCAGCACTTGCCCAGTAGGTCATAGAGGGACAGATAATTTCATCACCTGCTCCTAGCTCACAAGCCCAGAGAGCGGCAAGTAGTCCGGCGGTACCATTACAAACTGCCAAGGCATGGGATACTCCCATCCAGGCAGCAAACTCGGCCTCGAATACTCGGGTAATATCCGTACCGCTCATTTTGCCAGCCCTAAGCACCTGAAGGACTGCCTGTTCATCCTCTTCGGTTACAATAGGCCAATGAAATAAAGCAGGATTAGAGGAAATCTCCTTTGCTTTCATAGGTAATTAATATCTTATACTGTTATTTATTTCCGGTCAAGTAAGGGTAATATGTGTAGGCAACACCCTAAACAAAAGAAGGGGGGCACTTGCCTCCTTTGTTTCTACTCGAAAGCTTGGGCATGTACTTTAGGCTATTAAACCTAACCGTTTCAACAGCCTAGGGAATAGCGAACTTGCTACGTTCTTGAACGAGCTGCTCAAGGATGTCAAATACCGCATATGTTTTTTAATTGAGCATACAAACAAGCATATTTCCTTAAATTCCACCCTGGCTTTGCAGAGGATGCAGCTTCAACTCTTCTATTTTCCTTAGAACCCGTTCCATAACCGTAGGCATGTGCTCATGGGGCAGATGTTCCAACACTAAGGGCAGATCAGGTCGTTTTTCAGCAAGAAATTGTAAGTAACGATCCAGGTTAAACACTCCCTCTCCATACTCGGGAGTTCCTTTTTCAGCACCGCTGGGGTTTACATCTTTAATATGGGCTAAAATCAACCGATCTTCGAACCAATGGGTAAAGTTTTCCGTGATCTGCAATTGTACAGGCAATAACCGGGAATGTAAAAAGTTACAGGGGTCAGAAACCAGCTGAATCGCGTCCGTGGGATACTCAGCTAGTATTCGGCTGATTTGAGGTAAGGTAGCTAAAATATTGTTTACGTACCCTTCCAGGGCTAGGCAGGAATGATTCTTCTCTGCCACGGGAACAAGGATGTCAAGGGTTTTTCTTAGTTCTTTCCAGGCTTCTGCGGTCCAGTTTTTAGGGGATGGTCTAAAATCGTGATCCAGATTAAAGGTACCTGTCTCGGTCGCCACCACGGAAGTTCCTAGATGGGGAGCCAATTCCAGGTACATTTTCATCAGTTCGATATTCTTCCTTAGCTTTTCAGGATCCCGGGCCACTAAATTCTTATAGGCCGCTACGCCCACAAAGTAAATCCCTTCCTTTTCCAAATGATTTTTGATCGATAGTACTCTTTCCGGATGCGCTACCAATTCATCCAGCAAGGCTTTTCCGACCTGAATATATTCAATCTTATTTCTTTTTAAAAGGGCAATGAAATCTTCCAGTTTTCCTTCCGTGTACGGAAACTCGTAGGTCATGGCGCCAAACACAGGCCATCGAACAGGATTTTTCAAGAATGGAAAGTTCGCTCGGGCGTAGCTTGCATCTCTTCCCACAATCTCGGGTAACGTAGCAGGACCTGCCAATACGAACGATTCAACGGAGGGAAACCTGGTTATTGCCTCAGCGATACTACCAAAATCCACTATCCCTTTTCCCATACGGCAGTCTCCCGGAGTGCAGCGTATATCGGAAAGAACGATCTGTTTTACCCTCGGGTGAAGCTGGGTTAACTCATGAACCGGATCTATCCCATACCACAGAGCCTGGGCTGGATCAAAAGAGATGCCCCACTGGTCCGATGGGATGGATTGAGTGATCCGGTAAACGTCCTGTTGGGTGATGGGTCCTTCCAATAAGAGTAAGAGGCGAGATCCCGAGCCCTTCATGTGTCGCAAGGTTTCTTCTAACCCGCGAACAAATCCTTCTACCTCAGAATCCGAGTTTTCCATGAAGAATCCGTTAATTCCCAGGATAAGAGTTTCACAGTCTAGGTCCTTGCCAGTTTCAACCGCCCTCTGGATCAATGGTTTAAGGCTTACATTCTCTCCTCTATTCCACGAAAGCCGTAATGCAATAAGGGGGATTCTTTTTTCTTTCATTCTCCGGGATATGGTAGTTTTCTTTTCATCGCTCATGGAGCCATCCGCCGAAAGGGTAAGAATAAGGCCTTCCAATCCATACCGGACCGCCAGATCCACAAGATTTTGGGAATCTTCCCCTTTTAGCGCCGTGTCCTGAACATAAAGATGCATAGTAACCTCCTCCTTGATCAATCCTTTAATCAGTGATGTACATTTTCTGAGCGCCCATAACCGCGGACTCCCTAGCAGCAAGGGTGAGCTTTAAGGAAAGAAGATTGTGCTTAGCCGAATGGTAAGGCTCCCGTTTTTCCACAATGGCGGAAAACAACTCGCTGAGAGTACCGCCAAACCCATCGGGATACCAACTGCCCTGCAGATGAAACTGCGTTACCGTGTTGTTCTTTTCTAATTCCAGCGCTTCCCTGTCTAACACCATCCCCCTAAGGGTACCTTCCGACCCATGGATCCAGAAGGGGTGGCTACGTCGCGTCACGTTCGCTCCGCCGATGGATCGGATGATTGCGGTTTGCCCTGTTTTCCACCGAATCTCTACCAAGGCTCCCCAGGGTGTTTTACTTTCGGGCGGCTGAATAGGAAGCCGATACAGCTCAGCCCTCACCCATTCCACGGGATTTTGTACCGCGTAATCGTACAGAACCCATTGAGGGATTTCCTCGTACTTAGTACCCAGGGTCCATTTAAAACTTGTTTCAAAGAGATGAGTGATCGCCACTATCTCACCGATATACCCTTTTTCCACCAACAGGGTCGCTACCCTCCAGGGAGGAGCCCATCTTCCATTCTGATTAACCGCTAGACGAACGTTTCTCTTATCAGCCGCCTCAATTAATCGTTTTGCTTCGTCCACTGTAAGGGCAAGAGGTTTCTGCACTAAAAGGTGTTTACCCGCTTCTATTGCCTTCATGCCTAAAGCGAATCGAACATCGGGATGGGTTGCAATATCCACGACTTCCACTCGTTGATCTTCCAATACTTCTTCAAAACTTCCATATACTTTGGGAATTCCGAAGCTATTCTGCACCTGTCGGGCGATCTCAGGCACAAGGTCATACACGCCGATCACGTTGACTCCGTATTTTCGATACGCGGGCAGGTGCTGAGTCTGCACGATCTTCCCGCATCCAACGATGGCAACACCGGGATTGTACCCTTGTGGGAACCTAGGTTGGTATTCTTGCAGTACTTGTTGAATCAAATCGTTCATTCGGAAACGCCTCCTTTACAGGTTTCACAGATTGCCCTGAACAACTCTTCGCCTTCCTGAAGAGAATCGACAAGGGTTTTTAAGAACACCCCTCTTCCCCCAAATCGTTTGACAAAGGGAAGCACATTCTTAGCAACCATGGTCGCGTGAAGGCATTTACCCCGATCCAGCACCGGTTTATAGATCGTATCCCACCAGCAGGGGTCTCCGGCGTCCGGTTTTCCCGCCCCTGGTGTCCATTGGATGCATTTGATCGAAGGGATGTTTAACAGGCTAGGCAGATGTACCATTGCGTCTACCCCATCAAGGTGATAGATCGGGCTCGTGATCCGGTCGGCCTGCTCTTTTAGATACGGCACCACGAACTCATCAAACATCTCTGGCGACAGCATAGCAGAGAGATCACATTGCAGTTTAATCGTGGGGCCAGGGCCCCAGATATCAAAAATGGTAAAGCAGCTCCATCCCTGATCATCCTTGATCACTTCATATAGGGGCAGCATACATTCGAACCAGAGGCTTGTAGCTCTTCTCTGGAGGGCATGGATCCTCTCAGGTTGTTCCAACAGCGCAATCAGAATATTCGAGGTTCCATACAGAGCGGCTAAGGTGTCTAACCCTTCTACTAAATCGGGAAACGCAACCAGGTACTGTCCCTGTGAAATTTGCTTCGCCTGAGTGAGAGAGTCTAAGGTGAATTGATACCAATCTTTTCCCAACTCTAACGTAAGATCGCCCTCGTCTACCGAGGTGTACAGTTCTTCATACCACACGGAGTTTTCCGTGAACCTTGGCTTTGCCCCTAAGAACACACCAAACGCGCCGGGACCTAGATTAACGCTG
>JBDNDI010000118.1:0-7553 GCA_046719195.1 Spirochaetales bacterium
ACCTTAGGTAGCGCCTATATTAAATGGTGGAGGAGCCAGGAGTATTACGATAAGGGAGGCTGGAAGGGAACGAAAAAGTATGATGGGGGTGGGGCCTTGATGAACCAGGGCATTCATGCGGTAGATCTACTACAATGGTACATGGGGCCGGTAGAAGCGGTTCAGGCATACTGTGCTACTTTGGGACATGAGCGAATTGAGGTGGAAGATACAGCCGTTGCTATATTACGTTTCCGCAGCGGAGCTTTGGGGGTTATCGAAGGGTCTACTGCCGCATATCCGGGTTTTTTAAAAAGGATTGAAATATGCGGAGTGGGGGGGAGTGTAATTCTTGAAGAAGATTACTTTAAATGCTGGCACTTTGATACCGAAAAGCCTGAAGACTTGGAGATTCGGACACGTTTTTCTGCATCTGGCACTAGCGGAGGGGGCGCTGCGGACCCTGCGGCTATTGGGTATTTAGGGCACAAGCTACAGTTTCAGGATGTAGTAGAATCTATCCGTAAGGGTAAAAAGCCGGCAGTGGATGGAATTGAAGCCCGGAAAGCGGTGGAAATCATTTTAGCTATTTACCGAAGTGGCGAGTTAGGGAGAGAAGTACCCCTACCTTTACGATATTAGCTTCCCTATTATCCCACAGCCGCATCAATAACCCCTAATACACTGTATATGTAACACGGGGAAAACATTGTAAAGAGTATTTTCTAAGGGATCCCGGTTCCCTTATTAGGTTTTGGCTATAGAGAGTATAACCCTTTTTTCAGTATGGTAACATAAAAGTCCCATTTAGCAAGGTAACGGTTACGAACCACGTTTGCCTCTCGGTTTGCCCTGTATTCCACAAGAAAGTCATACCGGGTTCGCAAGAGCATCCAAATAAGGAAATTTAGCACTTCTTCCTGAGAATGGGGTATGTGACTGAAATCGGCATCTCCAAACAGGCGGAGAAATCGATGCATGAAAAGTTTGCGTACTTTATTGCTTAGGTCTACTCTAGGTAAATGGTAAGTTCCCACAATAATTTCTAAATAATGAGGATGGGAAATATAGAAATCAACAGCGATTTCTGCTACTAAACGCATCCGGTCTACAATATCGGGAGGAAGGGAAATACCCCGGGCTGCAATTTGTTTTTCAATGAAATCGTACAGCTCGTCGTAGGTAAGTCCTACAATATAAAAGTATAGATCGTCCTTTGATTCAATATATTCATATAGCCCCCCCTTGGAGATTCCTGCCTGCTGTACAATTCGATCTAAAGTGCTGTGCTCGTACCCTTTTTCTCCGAACTCCTGGATACAGGCCGAGAGAATTTTTTGTTTCTTTTCCTCCGGCAGGTAGTCGAAGGTCTTTTTCATCGCTTAGGTATACCATACTAGAAAAACTAAGGGGGGGCAAGATTTTCATAGAAAGTAATTTCTAGGAAAATAGCCCCCAGTATAATTTATATTAAATTACTCTTTGATATGAAAAGAGTTATCCAGAGTTAAATCCCATGAAAGCTTTTTTCCACTTGATTGGGATCTTCCACCTTTGTAGCAAGGGATACCACTACAGTTAGGATAACAGAAGCGGGCAAGGCAAAAATCAGCGGATCGATAAAGACAGAACTTCCTGAAAGCAAACTATCTTTACCGAATAATAATTTCGCTACCCCGAATACCTTGGATTCAGAAATATGGAGGAATAGGAAGGAAAATAAGGACACCACAAAACCAGCTACCATGCCCGATACTGCACCGATTCGGGTAAGTCGTTTCCAGTAAAGAGCGGCAGCGTAGGGAGCAAGGAAACAACTTGCCATAAGCCCAAAGAATATAGAGGTAGCCCTTGCTATGACACTTGCTCCTAGGTGGTAAGCAAGATATACGGTAAAGATCAATCCGAGTAAGATTGCTGTTTTAGTGACGAGTATTTCCCATGTTTTCTCTTTTCCTTTCGAAAGGCGTAAGGTGCTATAAAGGTCTCTGCCTAAACTCGTCCCCAAGGTATGGAACTGAGAGCTCAGAGTAGACATGGCAGCTGAAAGAATTACAAGCATAAACAGGTAACCAAACCAGGAAGGCATAAACTCAGCAATAAATTTGGGAATTACCGCATCCACATTCCCCCCTACCATGGCAAGGGCAATTTTACCCGATGTCTTCACAAAGTACACATTCGATAAGGCACCAACAACAAAGGCAGTGCCTGTCATGGTTAGAATAAAGATTCCACCGATCGCCACTGCCCGGTTTAATTCCTGATTGCTTTTTACTGTCATGTATCGAACTATGAGTTGGGGTTGGGCTAGTACCCCCACACCAACTCCTAACACAAGGGAAGAGTATAGAATCCAAAATAAGGGACTACCCCCTTTAGGCGATTCGGTCCAACCTAGCATGCCTAAATTGCGTAATCCTTCAGGTACCATACTGCTCAGGGAGGATAGGGCAGAATGAGCCTTGGTTATGCCTCCGAGGGATACATACACTCCCACAAGCAGTACTGCCATACCGATAAACATTAGGGAACCTTGAAGGGCATCGGTATACATTACTCCCTTTAGGCCTCCGAAAATTACGTAGGCTGCTACAAGAACTGTAAATAAGATAACAGCTATATCGTAATCGATCTGTAAAAGAGCCTCCATAATTCTCGAGGCCCCGATAAGCACAGCAGCAATATAGAGAGGCATAGTTAAAAAGATTACAAGCCCCATAAATCGCTGGATAAAAGGGGATCCCAACCGCTTACCCATAAATTCCGGAAACGTGTGAGCGTCTAGATTCAGCCCCATCCGACGGGTCCGTTTTCCGAAAAATACAAAAGCTACAAAGATCCCTATCCATATATTACAAGCTGTAAGCCAAAGTAAACTAAAACCGAACTGGGCAGCGGTTCCCCCAAACCCTACAATTGCAGAGGTAGAAATAAAGGTGGCTCCATAACTCAGAGCCATAATGTAAGGATGGATATTCCGACCGGCTAAATTATAGTCGAGACTACTTTTTGTCTTTTTATACCCTTGATACCCTAAATATGAAACTACTCCAAGATACATAATCACTATCACAGTTAAAAAGAATAGATTCATTTTGGTTCCTCCCCTGCAAGCTCTTCTTCTATCTCTAATTCTTCTTTTATCCAGGTCTTTTCTTCTTCTATCTCCTCCATTGTTACTTGTCCTTCCTTATTCCATTTAAAAATTCCATACCCTGCACAGAGAAGGGCCCCTGAAGGGACTAGCAGATAAGCGGCTAATACCCACGGATCTGAAATGCCTAACATAGATTTCTCCTATGGCTATAAGATATTTGCGTAAACCGACTGATTAGTCGGTAACCTACTATACACCTATTCCATAAAGTTCGTCAAAGGAAAATTTTTTGTATCTCCTTGCCCAAATTCTTACTTTCCCTATTTCATAGTTACGGGTGGTTGTGCTACACTCTCCCAAAATCTACCCCTATGCGAAAAGGAGGACCTTGTGGCAGTTCAAGATAGCTTAACAGGCAAAAATCTTGTCTTAGGTTTGCAGCATACCTTTGTTATGTTTGGAGCAACCGTGTTGGTACCTATCCTAACGGGTCTAGATGTGGGGGTTACCCTTTTCACTGCGGGATTGGGTACCCTTTTTTTTCATCTAGTGACAAAGTTTAAAGTCCCCATTTTTTTAGGTAGCTCTTTTGCTTTTATTCCCGGCATCTTAGCGGTAAAAGCAACCGAGGGGCTTCCGGCAGCCTTAGGGGGAATCGTATTCGCTGGCCTACTCTATGTAGTAGTGGCCATTCTATTCAAGTTTATTTCCTACAATACCTTGCACAGGTTGTTACCTCCCCACGTTACGGGCCCTATGATTATCCTTATTGGCCTTATTTTAGCTCCTGTGGCTATAGCAAACGCAAATGGGAATAATGCAAAAGAACTTCAGACTCTAATCGGTATCAACGGATGTTGGGGAATAGCTCTTTTTACCTTTGCGGTAGGCATATTTGTTAAGATTGGACTTCGTAAGTACGGATTTAAGTTTGCCTCCAATTTGCCTGTAATTATCGCCCTTATTGCAGGCTATCTACTTTCATTACTTATGGGAATTGTGGACTTTACCCAACTGAAGCAAGCACCCTGGATAGGGATACCCTCTTTTTCGTTTCCTAAGTTTACACCTACAGCAATTACCATAATGGTACCCATAGCCATTGTGACTATTGTCGAGCATTTCGGAGATATTTTAGCCATCGGAAATGTAGTAGGAAAAGATTATATCGAAGATCCTGGAATACATCGGACTTTAATAGGCGATGGATTAGCGACTTCTCTAGCTGCTCTTTTAGGCGGACCAGCCAACACTACTTACTCAGAAAATACAGGAGCAGTTGCCCTTACTGGCGTTTTTAATCCTATAGTCATGCGAATTGCCGCTGTGTTTGCGATTCTTTTATCCCTGGTACCGAAATTCAAAGCCCTAATAGGCTCTATCCCCTTGCCGGTAGTGGGTGGTATTTCGATTCTTCTCTTCGGAATGATTTCCTCTATAGGTATAAAAAATATGGTAGACGCAAAGGTAAACCTTTCAAATCCAAAATTGCTAATTGTATCTGCTGCTATGCTGGTAATTGGTTTGGGAGGGGCGAGCTTTGAAATTGGGGCTATAAAACTTTCCGGTTTAGGTCTTGCTGCGATTTTTGGGGTAGTGTTAAATGCAATCCTGAGACCTAAGAACATAACGGAAGCTGAAGAATACGAATAGTGCTATTATAGATATTGGTATTGCGAATAATCTACTCTTATGGTATACTATTGTATCCCATTGCTACTGGAGGAGTACCATATGGCATATAAAATTACCGATGCTTGCACAAACTGTGGTGCTTGTGAATCGGAATGTCCGGTGGAGGCCATCAGCGAAAAGAACGATGCCCGCTGGATTGATCCAGATCTCTGCACTAGTTGCGGTGCTTGTGCTGCGGTTTGCCCGGTAGACGCCATTGAGGCAGGCTAACGGGTTTATTCGTATTCTTAGTTTAAAGCCGTCTATAGATTTCTATGGACGGCTTAATTTTTATTATTTTTACCACATAACGATGCACGATGAAATACTAATCCTAGAACAGGAGGTGCCCCTATGGAACTAAGAATAAATCCTGTACTTGCTGCGTTTATCGCTACGCTGTTTACCTGGGGAGTTACAGCTTTGGGTGCAGGCTTGGTATTCTTTTTTAAGGAGTTTAATAAGAAAATTCTTGATGCTATGTTAGGCTTTGCTGCAGGGGTAATGACTGCAGCAAGTTTCTGGTCCCTCTTAGCTCCATCCATAGAGCTCTCGGAAGATCTAGGCTATTTGCCCTGGGTGCCCCCTCTAATTGGCTTTCTTTTGGGAGCCCTTTTTCTTAAAGGGATAGACAAGATTCTCCCTCATCTTCACATAGGCCTGGAAACCGAGCAAGCAGAAGGAGTTCCCACTACCTGGAAAAAGAGCCTTCTACTTGTACTTGCAATCACTCTGCACAATATCCCAGAGGGGTTAGCGGTAGGAGTGGCCTTTGGAGCTTTGGGAGCGGGCATTCCCCAAGCTAGCTTTGCCGGAGCCGTAGCCTTAGCCTTAGGTATTGGTATACAGAACTTCCCTGAAGGAGCAGCAGTATCTGTTCCCCTCCGTAGAGAGGGCCTTTCCAGATGGAAAAGTTTTTTGTATGGGCAAGCATCGGGTGTTGTGGAGCCTATTGCAGGGGTATTAGGAGCTCTTCTCGTGGTGATTATGCGGCCCATTTTACCTTATGCCCTAGCTTTTGCTGCAGGAGCTATGATCTATGTAGTGGTAGAAGAGGTTATCCCCGAGGCCCAGGGAAGCGGGAATAGCGATTTTGCCACCATGGGAGCCATTTTAGGTTTCGCTATCATGATGACCCTGGATGTAGCCCTAGGTTAGGGGCTACAAAGGACGGGAAAGGTTTTAGAATATTACCACCCCTCCCTATCTATCTGTCTGTCGGCTCTGCAACCAGGTTAGCCCCCTTAGTAACTCTGTATCTGTTGTATCATCGGCTTCCCTGAACGCCGGGAACCTGAAAGTTTAATTTTGCCCACCGGGTTACGGTATGATGAAGGGTTAGTTGGTAAATACCGCAGTCTCCCATGGGAAATAGGGGAAACCAGGAAGAAGATTCTAAGGTTACTTTTAGTATCCATTGTAGGAAGCCAGAATGGGTTACTGCTACAACTCCAAGGGGGCGATCTGTGTTTTGGGGTAGCGGAGGCTTCCCTTTCTGCTTTTCCTCTAATATTCTTTGTATCAATGTATTCCACACTTGGATCGCCCGTTCTTTTAATTGGACAATTTTTTCTGATCCAGCAACCGCCTCCCAACTTTTTTGAAGGAACTGCGCATAGATCTGGGGAAATTTTTGTTTTGCCTCTTCTAAGGTTAAGCCGGTAAAAATACCCGGATCCATCTCTATTAAAGAAGGAAGCACCTCAGGAAAAGGGAGATTACCGGCTTTTGTTAATATTTGTGCGGTTTGCTGGCCTCTTTGTAAGGGGGTGGTGAATACAGCCACAATTCTTTTATCAGTAAACCATTTACCTGTTAAAATGGCTTGTTCTTTACCCTCCTCAGACAAAGGAAAATCCAACCGTCCCTGCACCAATTCTTTCAAGTTTCCCTCGCTTTTACCATGACGGAGGAAATAAAAATGTACTTCAGAAAAGTCGTGTAAAGGAGAAAAATCGATCATCGGTTTCCTGCCTTTAGAAGGAGTTAAAGTAAAGAATAAGCAGCATGGGCAGCTCCCAGTAAGCTAACACTGTAATCGGTTATTATATAGAGGGGTATACTTTCCAATAATTTCCGGTGAGATTCTCGGCACGCAGTAAGAAAGGTTCGGGTAAAGAGATGGTCAGCTTCAAACAGGGTGGCATTTTTGGCCGCAATACCGCCGGCTAGATACAGCCCTGCAGTGGGTAAAAAGGTAAGGGCAATATTACACGCAAACCGGGCATAAGCTTTAACAAAGAGCTCCATTGCTTTATTACAGAGAGGTTCGGTGGCTGAGTTAGAAGCTACCCAAGCAGGAAGTTCTTTAGGGTTTGTTGGGGGGGATTCAGTGGGGAGGGAGAGTGCATGCTTTGAAGCGTTTCCTTGTAAATAACGGAAGATTCTACCGATTCCAGGACCCGAGATAACATGTTCTGCTTCGGGCAGCATCCCTTCGGTTTGTTGGATAAAGTCGTACAAATCGTAAAATTCCCTACTCCCTGCAGCCCACTCTACATGTCCTCCTTCCGAGGGAATG
The DNA here is from genome assembly GCA_046719195.1 of Spirochaetales bacterium. Lineage (GTDB taxonomy): Bacteria > Spirochaetota > Spirochaetia > DTKZ01 > DTKZ01 > DTKZ01. Next base: position 7,275 of record JBDNDI010000118.1, read on the forward strand.
GCTAAGTATTTCCCGTGGTCTTCTACCAGGAAGCCCACCCCTAAGCCTGTGCCTGCGCCGATAACAGCCCGTATAGACCCGGAGGGGGAAGGAATGGTACCATTAGGGAGAAGTAGGGGTTTTACACAGCCATCTTTTGATACGTCCAACAGGGGAAGAGCGTAACTCAGAGCGAGAAAATCATTTATAATCAAGGTACGCGCCCCTAAAAAGGCTTCAATATCCAATCCTTTGATCTCCCAGTTTACATTGGTCATCCGGCAAAAATTATCCTGAACC
>JBDNDI010000119.1:0-7533 GCA_046719195.1 Spirochaetales bacterium
ATCCCTTCCTATTGTGGTACCTGGCTTAACTCCCGGCATTTCCACAGCAGCTGATTTATTTGTGAATCCTAACGATGTAGTCCTTATACCCGACATGTTTTGGGACAACTACGAGCTTATTTTTAATGATCGCCTTGAGGCAAATATTGTAACCTATCCTTTCTTTAATTCCCGTGGGGCTTACAACCTGGAAGGCTTAAAAGAAACCCTTAAGCGTTATACATCCAAGGGAAAGGTTATCCTATTGCTCAACTTCCCTAATAATCCTGCCGGGTATTCCCCTACTAAAGAAGAGGCAAAAAGATTAGCTGAGATAGTTCTCCAATTCGCAAACCAGGGGATGGATATTCTTACCCTTTCAGATGATGCTTACTATGGACTTTTCTATGAAGAAGGGACAGAAACACAGTCTAGCTTTGCCTACTTTTGCAATTTACACCCCCGGGTAATGGCGGTGAAAATAGACGGTTCTACCAAAGAAGATTTTGTCTGGGGGTTTCGAGTAGCTTTCTTGACCTTCGGGGGCAAGGGACTCTCTGCTGAACATTTACAGGCACTAACTGTAAAAGCTACCGCTGTACTCCGTTCTACCATCTCTAACTCTTCCCGTTTAGCCCAGAGCATTATGATCCGGGTTATGAAAAGTCCCTCGTATTTTCAGGAAAAGGAAGCCAAATACAAGATCCTACAGGAGAGGTACCGGAAGGTTAAAGAAATACTACAAAAGCGTACTTCCGGAAAAGCTTTAGAAGAAATTCCTTTTAACTCCGGATATTTTATGAGTTTCCGTTGTAAAGGGATATCCGCCGAAACTCTTAGGATACGATTACTAGAAAAGGGTATAGGCACGATCAATCTTCAGGATCAATTTTTACGGGTTGCTTTTGCTAGTGTGGACGTTTCCCAGTTAGAAGATCTATACCAGGAGATTTTTCGAACAGCGGATGAGCTTAGCAGCCTTTAAAATACGCTGCAAACAGAATTTTTAACCCTATACTCTAAGCTCAACAACGGACGCGGTAGAGGGTGCAGGGTTTAAAGGAAGCTGTATTTAGAGGAAAAGGTAAACAATCTACCCTGCCAGGTATTTAATTCCTCCATCCGGTGGTGTAGCAGGGAAAGAAACCGGGCTTTATCGGGAAATTTTCTAGGGAAAGCTAATCTATCTTTGGGTGTATCACAAGTGACTCTTAGAATAAGAGTGTCTACTGGCAAAAGCTCTAAAGCTTTTATTACATAATCTAAATGTCTTTGATAGCAGGGTAGGGAAAGCTCTCCTTGTAGAAACTCCCGGAACAAGGGAGCTGTATAGGGAATATGGAGGTTATGAATCTTAACCCCGTCAGGCCGCAACGAGGCAACATATCGAAGGGTAGCTTCAATCTCTTTCCATCCTTCGCCTGGCAAACCGAAAATTAAATGGACCCCGATTTTAATCCCTTTAGATCGTAAGAGAAGGAAAGCTCGTTCAAAATCCGCTACACTGTGTCCCCGTTGGATCCGCTTCAAAGTTTCTTCCTGGGCAGACTGCAGGCCCAATTCTACCCATACATCCTGTAACTGGGCTCGGAAAGTGGCTATCATGGCTACTTTTTCTTCATCTAGACAATCCGGTCGGGTTGAGAGGATTAATTCCTGAAAAGTACCGAGGGACAATCCAAACGAATAGATTTTATACAATTGTTCCACCGGTGCATACGTATTGGTATAGGCTTGAAAATATAGAATAAACTGGCTAGCTCCATACCTCGACTGTAAAAAATGGATCCCCTGCCGTATTTGCTCCCCTAAATCTTCTAAACTTCCTAGGTAAGGGGAACGGGATCCTTCGACATCACAAAAGGTGCATCCTGCCTTAGACCGCAGGTTCCCCCGGTGAGGGCAAGAAAACCCTGCGTCTACGCCAATACGATAGGTTTTGCTTCCATACTTTTCTTTTAGATACTTGGCATAAGAACGGTATCTCTCCTTTTTTTCCATGAGAGTATACTACTTTTAATCCCACCCAGAGGCAATTCCCAAAGGGTTACTAGATTGACAAGGTGCTTTCCCACCCGTAAGGTTTGCCTAGTTTTAAGATGAACAAGCAACTTCCCTTTTGTCTTATTTCTCTGTTCCTCTTTTTTCCCTTGGTCGGATGCACTTTGAAAGCTCCCCAACCTATAGTTTTAATCACTAACCGACCTGAAATGGCTGCGTATATCGAGACTTTCAACACTGAACAGACGGAATACCGTATAGAACTTCATTATTCTCCCGAATCACCCGTTGCTCTTCCTTCAAGCGGCCCCTTTCCCGACTTGGTTATTTCCGAAGCTATCGCAGGAAACGATAAAATCCGGAACTTCAGACCCTTAGACCGCCTTTTTCTAGAAGGGAAACTGAGAGCTAGGGAGTTCTACTCCGAGATACTAAAAACAGGGAGAAGGAACAATAGGCAATACCTTCTACCCGTATCTTTTGATTTACCCCTCCTTATGTACAGCAGTCGAATCCCCGGTAAAGAGAATGAGTTATATTTTTTAAATTTGTCCGATTTAAGACAATTCGCGTCTCAATACAATAAAAAAAACTCAGATCGGTATGTACAAATGGGATTCTCTCCCCTCTGGTATGGCGACTTTCTAATATTAGTAACCCAACTTTTAGGTACTGCCTTTACTGCAGATGCGGAACAGGTAATCCGATACAACAGTAAAAATCTTAATTTAGCTTTAGAATTTTTAAGAGAATGGTCCGACCGGGAGAATGGAGGACCGAGTAAAGAAATGCAATTCAAAGAAACCTACCTTACTTCCCCTCCTCACCGGCAAGTCTCTTTAGGATATGCTCGGTATGCTTATTCTTCCGCTTCTAGTCTATTTACACTACCGGAAAGTCGTAGAATTGGAGTTGATTTCCGATGGATCGGTAATAAAGGGAAAATACAAGCGCTAGAAAATATTCTATACATCGGGATATTACAAAAAGCACCGAATCCAAAAGGTGCGGAAGCTTTTCTCCGATGGTTTTTCCAACTAAACATCCAGAAAAAACTTTTAGAAGCTACAAAACACAAATTTCTCTACTCCTTTGGATTGTTCCGGGGCTTTAGCTCCCTCCGATCCATTAATGAAGAAGAGTACCCCCAGTTATATCCTATACTTATTGGGCACATTCCCCCAGAGGAAATTCTTGAGTTTCCTCCCCCTATCCCGCATGAGTGGGAGGAGTTAAAAAGAAATATCCTGATTCCGTTTATTTTGGATACTTTGCAGGGAAACCAAAATGCAGGGTCTTTAGAAGCCCGATTAAAATCTTGGCTCCTTACTAGACCCGCCCGATAATTTTTTTTCATTGACAAGACTTCTAATCTCCCCTACCATAAGCCTTATAGAATAATTTTTTATAGGAGGCCATATGGCTACAGTAGAATTAAAAGGCATAAGCAAGGTATTTGAAGGCGGAGTGAGGGCGGTAAACAATGCCAACATCACTATCCAGGACAAAGAGTTTGTGGTTCTCGTAGGTCCTTCAGGCTGCGGAAAGACCACTACCCTTCGCATGATTGCAGGGTTAGAGGATATTAGCGAAGGGGAACTGTACATCGATGGCAAATTGATGAATGATGTACCCCCCAAAGATCGGGATATTGCCATGGTATTCCAGAACTATGCTCTGTACCCCCACATGACAGTGTACGATAACATGGCCTTTGGATTAAAAATCCGCAAGTTTCCTAAAGACGAAATAGACCGTCGGGTTAAGGAAGCGGCAAAAATTCTAGACATCGGAATGCTGCTAGACCGGAAACCTAAGGCTCTCTCCGGAGGACAACGGCAACGAGTAGCAGTAGGAAGAGCCATTGTTCGGCATCCAAAGGTATTCTTATTCGATGAACCCCTCTCCAACCTAGACGCAAAACTCCGGGTACAGATGAGAGCGGAAATTTCTGCCCTACATAACCGGCTACAGGCTACCATGATCTACGTTACCCACGATCAGGTGGAAGCTATGACCATGGGAGATAAAATTGTAGTAATGAAAGATGGGTACATTCAGCAGATCGGAGATCCCTTGCACTTGTACAATAATCCGGTTAATAGATTTGTAGCAGGTTTTATCGGATCTCCTCCCATGAACTTTCTCAATGTACGAATCCAGGATACCGCAGGAACTTTGATAGTCGACGAGGGGACCTTTAGAGTCCAGATCGTTGGAAGAAATATTCCCCTGGTAAAATCTTTCATTGGCAAAGAGATAACCTTTGGTATCCGCCCCGAAGATCTAGTCTTTTCAGAAAAAGAGGTTCCTGGAACCAGTTTCCTTTCAACCATAGAAGTAGTAGAACCGTTAGGGGCAGAGATTCATCTCTATGTGAATACAGGTAAGCATCAATTGATTGCCCGAGTTCCTCCCCATCATACCTTCAAGGTTGGAGATAAAATACATCTCATTCCCAACATGGAAAAGGCTATTTTCTTTGATCCAGCAACGGAGCGAGCTCTATCGGCAGATGCATAGCAATAAAACAAGCATAAGCCCTAGCTAGGAGGCTAGTTAATTAAATTTAAAAAAGATAGATGAAGAACGGAAAAGAATAATGGAACCAAAAGGGCTGCTATTGGCGGCCCTTACTATATTATCTATGAAGGCAGAGTATATTAATCCGTTTCTTGAAGCTACCTTATCTCTTTTCCGCCAAACTTTTGGTGTAGAAGCGATTCCTGGAAAAGCTTTTCTTATGGAACGCTCCAATACCCATAGATGGGACGTATCTGGGGTAATGGTTCTTACCGGCCCTGTAATTGGCGTTGTAGTGATACGGCTAACCCGTTACCTTACAGAGAAATTACTAGAGAAAACAGGAATTGTGTGTAAGGACGAAGAGGAACGGGAAGATGTAATTAACGGAATGATCGGTGAACTTGTAAATGTCATTGCGGGAAACGCATCTAGTAAACTAACCGAATACAGCATAAAAGTATCTGTGCCGTTTGTGGTACAAGGAGAAAACCATTCTGTAATGTGGCCCGAAAGGGCTCCCATTGTAGGTATACCGTTTACAACAAATTTCGGGCCCTTTTTAGTGAATGTTAGTTTTATCGAACCGAAAAAGAAGTAATTCCCTTTTCGATTTGTTCTACCACATAGGGTCTTAAATGGGAAACGGGAATAATCTGATCGATAGATCCTACCTGCAACGCCCTTTCTACCGAGTGGATTTTATCAAACCGTACGGCTAAGGCGCTTTGTTTTTCACTATGTACCTTTCGGAATACTTCGTCAAAATCTTTCTGAGTAAAACTAGAATCTATTTTTAACCGTTCCTGCGCTTTTTGTACCTCGGGGTCCGCATAGGTTTCCTTTAATACCACCGACGGGAAGACTACAGCAGCGGCAGGAGCACCCCCAATTACAGAAGCATAGGCTCCCTCTAAAGCAACTACATGTAAGTCGGGATTTAAGTACTTTGAAAACACTACATAAGCTCCACCATGGTAGCGAGCTATTACCACAAAAATAAAAGGCCCTTTGAAGTTTACCACGGCTCGCCCGATTTCTGCTCCATACTCTAATTGGAGTTTACGTAAAGATTCGGGAGATCCATCAAATCCACTCAGGTTTGCAAGAAAGACAACAGGGACTTTATTGCTAAAAGCATTGATAGCACGAGCAGTCTTCTTTGAACTTACAGGAAACAGGGTACCCCCACTCCAGTTTTCCGGACCATCGTAGGGAACTTCTCCCTTTCTAGGAAGAGGACGGCTTTCAATACCGATCAGACCAACCGCATAGCCTCCGATTCGAGCTTCCCACACAACCGCGGTCTCTGCATCGCGCATTCCCCCCCAACGCTCTAGAGGGAGAAAATCCTGATCAATTAGGGAATTCATTACCTGCCTTATTTCAAAGGGTTTTTTCCGTTCTGGGTTAAGTCGAGAACTGAATATATCCCCGATGGTTTGGAACCCTTGACCCAGGGAATCCCGATAAGGATACTGGCTGATATCTCGATCTATAGGATCCCGGGTTGGCAATCTTTTGGGAAAAGACTGACTTGGTTCTGTATACGTTAAAGCATAATGATGAAACAATACTTCATAGGCTTCTTTTAAATCTTTGACTCTAATTTGGGCTTCCCCGTTGGGTTCCATAATTTTCTCTGCCCCACCAATACCTAAATTATCTTCCGCGCTTACCGACCCGGAAAAATCTAGAGCTTTTTTCCCTGTTAAGAGCATGGAGGCAGAGTCAGTCATTATCAAAAGCCCTTTTGTGTGCATCAGCATAGTAGCCTCGGCATTCCAATACGACTGGGCTCCTACATTGGTACCCGCCACAATAATATGGATTTCTCCCCCCTTTTGGGTAAACTGGATAATGCGCTTTAAGGTTGCGGCTGTCCAATCCAGGTTTTCTGTTCCCGAATCCATATCAATCCGAGCTCCCGCAGAAATCGGCAAGAACTCTACGGGTATTTGTTCCTGTTCTGCTAAATCTAAAGCTGCATTCACCCGCCTGCATTCTCCCTCAGCCAAAGAACCTAGATCGATCGTTGGATCTGAGAGAAGAATTACTCTTCTGATATTTCTTCCATCTGGTAATGGATTCTCTATAATACCAAAAACAATATTAGCTTCATTTAATCCATAGGTACGTCCTTTTACACTTCGATACGGCTTCCCTTCTGTTGATTCGGGATTTGCCAAATCGTACTCTTCGAATTCACCCGGAAGAAAGGCTCCCTTACTCGTTTCGTTAGAGGGGGTAGTTAGCATTTTGATAATTTCATACGGAAATACGGTGCCCCTTTGTCTAGCCCTGACTACCTTGGCAACGTAGGAGTCCATAGGTTCCATTAAAGAACGGGAAGGTTCCCGAACGCTAATGGAAAAATTGGTACCCACAATATTGTTAAACAGTAATTCCCGTTCTTCTATGCTCCCCTTTTCAGTGAGGAACCGGCAGTATAGAACTAACCGTTCCAATCCCAATCCTAGCGTACGAGCAGCAAGCCGTTCTGCATACTCTTGAATTAAAGCAACAGATACGGTAAGCACGGGTCTAATATAAATAATGAGTCTGTTCCAGAATAACCGATGTTTTCGTTTAATCTGCTCTACCCGAAGAGCATAAATGGCTTCCATAAATACGTGCTCAAAAGCCACCATTCTTCCGATTCGGCCATCGGGTGTAAACTCCGGTCTAGTCGTCGAAACCTCCACAAAGGCAAAAATTCGTTCATCCTTTGGATTACTTTTGGCCACCCCCCGGATTAAATGGTACTCTTCACCCCCGCATAGGAACTCTAGATCAAAATTTGACAACCTATACAAGCGGAGTTCTCTATATTGTAAGGGGCTGAAATGCATCCCTAGGGAATCCCGTCGGTATCTTGTTTCCGGATCCTCCACTTTCCGCCAGGTTCGGTACACCATTCCTCCGGTCGAGGTTTCTCCGCCCAGGGTGATTAATCGGGGAAAGAAACCTTCTTTCGGTAGAATTTGCCCATCGTTAAGCCATTGCTCAAAGGACCCAAAGAAGGCAGAT
>JBDNDI010000012.1:0-18123 GCA_046719195.1 Spirochaetales bacterium
GAGTGCTCAATACCTAGAGCTACCATCAGGTTGTAAAGTTCTTCATTCTGATAAATAGCCGTTCGTCTTCTTCCATACATATTCTGCGGTTTTCCCCGCAAGGAGAATATAGCCTGATGGTACACGTCCCTAGCCGAAACCATGGACCCCGATGCAGACTGGCCTTCGGTGAGAAAGATCATGGATTTTTCACCTTCTGCTCCATCCTCCCCTAAATGATACTTACAATCTTTTAAGTTGGGGATTTTTAACGCAATTTTCTTAGCTGCTTCTTTGGCTTCTTTTTGCACTAGGGTGAGTTCTTTGCGTAATGCTTCATTCTGAAGGATCTTGGTTTCCAATACTTTGGCGATTTTTTTGTTTCTATGAAGAGCATCTACCACTGCAGAACGGACTTCGGAAATAATCCAGGGACGAATTTCGGTGTTTCCTAGTTTGTTTTTCGTTTGACTTTCAAAAATCGGGTTCTTAAGTTTAATAGCAATAGCACCTGCAAAACCTTCCCGTACATCCGAGCCGTTAAAACTTTTTTGATAATATTCACAGATTCCCTTTAGCACTCCCTCTCGGAATGCGGAGAGGTGGGTTCCTCCATCTACAGTAGGTTGACCGTTTACAAAAGAAAAATAGGATTCTCCATAGTTTTCCGTATGGGTAAAAGCGAACTCTAGTGCTGTTTTAGACACATAGATAGGATCGTACAGGTTTTGTTCCCCAATTTCTGACGCTAATAGATCTTCTAACCCTCGCTCTGAAGAGAACTCTTTGCCATTAAAGTCTAGAGTAAGACCTTTATTTAAATAGGCATAGGTCCATAATCTCTTTTCTATAAACTCTTGATTGTACGTGTACTCCCCGAAAACCTCTTCGTCCGGTACAAACTCTACTAAAGTGCCGTTCTTTTCTTTTGATCTTTTTCCCGCATTCTCTGAAATGAGTTTTCCTTTGGAAAACTCTACACTAGCCCATTGACCTTCCCTGAAGGAGGTAACCTTAAAATAGGAGGAAAGGGCATTTACTGCCTTTGTCCCCACACCATTCAAACCTACGCTAAATTGAAATACATCGTCGTTGTACTTTGCTCCTGTATTAATTACAGAAACGCATTCCAATAATTTACCTAAGGGGATACCTCTACCGTAGTCCCGAACGCTTATCTTTTTCCCCTCCAACCTTAGTTCAATACATTTGCCATATCCCATTATGAACTCATCAACACTATTATCAATTACTTCTTTTAGTAGGATATAGATACCGTCATCAAAACTACTCCCATCCCCTAAACGCCCTATGTACATTCCTGTACGGAGTCGAATATGTTCCAAAGAGCTTAAAGTAATTATTTTGCTTTCATCGTACACAAGAGATTCTTTGTACTGTAAAGGCATTCTCCCCTCCCACAGGTATGCTCTAATACACTAAGAGTATCACGTTTTTTTAAGAATGAAAATGCTCTTGATTTTTCTTTGCAGAGAGTTGAAGTTAGAGACTTGAAACAGTATGACCTAGTATGACCCTTATTTTTCTAGCCCAGAAGAATAAAAAAAAGCCGGAACTCACTTCCGGCTTTTAGAAGCTTAATGGGTTTTATACCATTACAGCCTCACAGCACCTTACTTTGTGCCTATTTAGGCACCGTGCATAAAACCAGACTATGTCTTCGAAATGCCGGCTCCTCACCGGCCTTTCCCTTTCGGTGGAGTAGTCATTACGACCTCCTTCCCTATACAATTATACTACCTAATAAAGGAAAAAGCAACGAAAAATGCAATCTGCGGAAAAACAGTTGTAAAATCTAGGGGGTAACCTTACAATACAAATATGAAAGCAAAATTATCCAAATTTTTCCTTCTCCTTAAATTAGAATTAGAGGAAATTCAGCAGGATTTACAGTCTCTTTTAGAAATCTATAGATCTTATGAACAAAAGCACCAAATCACCAATTATGTGCTCCAGGAAAACTCTAGCCTCATTCAAGCAGAGATCGCTGCTTTAGGCTCTTTAAAAAAACTATTAGATACCTGTGTACATCCCGAGGATTTTGAGTCTTTAGACGATTTGGTAAAGGAGATTCTCGCACAATTTAAAGAGTTTATTACCAAAAAAAACTATCCCTTGGCTTTGTACTATCTTATTGAACGAAAAGTTCAAAAGGTGGTGCGCTATATAAATATTGAGTAAGAGAATCTTAAAATTAGCTTCTCCGAAAGGGTAAAAAAAGTGGGCGACGCGGGATTCGAACCCACGACCCCAAGCTCCGGAGGCTTGTACTCTATCCAACTGAGCTAGTCGCCCAAACCGAAAAAACAGTACCCTATCCTAAGCGGAAATGTCAATTCCCCTGTATTCTCTACGAGCCTCTTCTAAGCTTTCAGGGGTTCCTATATCATACCGCTTCCCCTGGAAACGAAAGGCAAATACGGTTTTTTTTTCCAACAACCAGGGTATAAAATTTCCCGGAGCATCGGGGTTCCCCCCCTCTTGCAAATACCTGGATAAAAGAGGTAGGGTACTCCCCTGAAAAAGATAGATAGGGGGAACAGCAAAGGAGCTTTTGGGTTTTTTGGGCTTCTCCTCAAACTCTAAAACTTTATCGTCTTCATTCAGGACTACTACCCCGGTGCGCTGCAATTTTTTTTCGTCCTCTACTATATGAGTGGTAATACAATCCGAACCTCTTTGATAAAAAAAATCCACAAATTCTTTTAACGAGAAAGAAAAGAGATTATCCCCTGCCATTACTAGGGTATCCTCTTCTAAGGATAACTCTCGGATAGCTAAAGCAAGATCTCCTAAAGCACCTAAACGGGTTTCATTATCCATACTACCGTCGTTCAACACCCGAAGGTTTAGCGGCCCTAGGTAACCGACTGCCCAATGTACAAATTGGGCAAAGAATTTACCGTTACTCACAAGAACAATATCCGTAAGGGTAGGAATTTCCCCTAGTTTATCCAACAGGTGATCGAGGATAGGTTTACCTCCGATCTCTAATAGGGATTTCGGGGTATTAAGGGTTAAAGGATACAAACGGGTGGCAAATCCGGCCACTAGTAACACACACTTCATGCTCTTCAATCCTTCAGCAACCGAGCTTCCTCCGAGGTTAATATATGAGCTCCATCCGCAGTTTCACTGAAATATACTTTAAAAGTGTTCTTATATTGGGGATGCCGTTGGGGATAGAGGGCTTCTATCCTAGCCTGGATACTCTCTTTCTGGTTTGGATCTACAAGGCCGATGCAACAACCCCGGTATCCTGCTCCACTGAATCTTGCTCCATAAACCCCCGGAGTAGAAGTTAAGATCTCATAAAGAGTAATCAGCTCCGAACAGCCGCACTCATAATTATGTATCGAGCTCTCCCCGGACTGGAACATAAGAGATCCAAACTGTACTAAGTCTCCCTGTTTCCAGCATTCTAAACCTTTCCAAACTCTCTCATTTTCAGAAAAGAAATGCTCCGCTCTTCTCCGAAACCTTCCGGGTAATCGATCTTTAAATATTTCATATTTTGATCTGGCTACATCCCGTAATCGTACCTGTTTAAAACTAGATATTTTACCCCCGTCCAATTCTTGGAGAATCCATGCAGCCACTTTACATTCATCCACTCGATTGTTGTAATCTGTACCCATTAAGGCAGTACTAATACCAGAATATGCTATGATCACTTCAAACTCTTTCATACTCGGATTCTTTGGTACCAGTTCGTAGGTTTCGGTTCGGCAATCCATAAACATTAGATGCCCATCTTTACTTAAAATATTAGCAGACTGGTCTAAAATGCCATTATTTAAACCAATAAAGTCCGTTTCTACCCAATGACTCAGACGAATGAGTTCTTCTTTTGTTAAGGGAATCTCGTTTACATCTGCTAAAGCCATAATATAAGCAGTTAATACCGCTGCGGAGGAAGATAACCCGCCGATAGGATGTTTTCCCCGAATAACCCCTTTCATGCCGGTTCGAAGTTTATACTGTCGGGATAAGGATAAAACAGCCCCTCGGAGATAGTTGCCCCAAAAACCCGGGATCATTTCCCCTACATGATCTACATGAAAGTACTCTTCATCCGGAAAGTCTAAACTCTGGACCCGTACATAGCCGTTAGGATCCGGAGCGTACATGAAATAGACAGAAGCCTTAAGAGCCATACCGGTAACATAACCATGTTGATGATCCACATGAGCCCCTAAGGGACAGATCCGAAGAGGCGATCGAACCACCCTGTAATCTTGGATACCATACTTTTTATAGAACAACTCTTGTAAGGTTTCCATGTTTGATTTCCTCCTGCAACCTTATCTTAATCAACTTAGTATTAGGCTAAAGCCTGGGTGATTTGGGTAACTATCTCCTCTACCCTAGGAATAGAGAAAGCTTCTAGGGGTTTCGATACAGGCATAGGAATATTCTTCCCTCCGATCCTAAGGATCTCTCCATCTAGATAATCAAAGTACCTTCGTTGCACTTCATCGGCTAGGTGAGCTCCTAAGCCTCCCAACCAGTGACCTTCTTCTAAAAGAAGGATTCTGCCTGTCTTTGCTAGGGATTTGCCGAGGGTATCATAATCTAGGCTGAGTAAATCCAGAGTACGAAGATCTATCACTTCTACTTCTATACCCTGCTGTGATAGAAGATTCGCAGCTTCAAGGCCGACTTTAACCATCCGGGAGTACGTAACTAGGGTGAAGTCTTTTCCCTTTCGTCTTAAAGCGGCCTTACCAAAAGGAAGGCAGTAATCCCTATCCTTAGGCACAAAATCTTCCAAAGGATACAAAGCCTGGTGCTCAATAATTAAAACCGGATCTAAACTGTAAAAGGATGTATTAAATAATCCAATGTAATCGTATGGAGTAGAAGGAGCCACAATCCTCCATCCTTCAAATAGAGCAAAGAGCGAAGCAGGTTCCATGCTATGCTGAGCCCCATATCCTGTTCCAATGCTTACCCGAGTTCGCACTATTAGAGGAATCTCATGCTGATTCCCATACATAAATCGGCATTTTCCGATCTGATTGAACAATTGATCCGCCGCCACAAGGGCAAAATCCGGAAACATAATTTCTACTATCGGACGCTTTCCTGCCAAAGCCAACCCTAAAGACATACCTGTAAAACCTGCTTCAGAAATGGGAGTATCTATAACCCTATCCGGATATTTCTGCTTTAAACCCTTGGTGGCCATATAGGCTCCCCCTTTCAGGTGACCTACTTCTTCTCCAAGAACAACTGCACGAGCGTCCTGCTCCATCCGGCGCCCCATAACTTCAGAAATAACATCTACATACGTTTTCTTCTCCCCTAGTAAAGGGGATTCTTTGAGATCTGGATTCTCAACATAAGGATCTTCCTGGTAAGGTAAGTTCTCTAATTCTTTACCTTCACTTCGAACTCCGAACTCTAAGTCTAGAGGGGAAGGATACAATTCGTTGGGTATGTACAGTTTAGTTTCTTTTTGTTTTACTAAAGCGTCCCTTGCTTTTTGTACTATTTCCCCGGTTTGAACTTTAAAAGTTTCAACTTCTTCCTCTTTTAAAACCCCTTCTTCTATAAGTTTTTGGGGATAACAACGATACGGATCCTTCTTTTCCCACTCCTGTTCCTCCTCTTTTTTTCGGTACCCGAAGGCACTACCAAAAAGGCTCTGAGCGTGATGTTTATAGCGGTACGTCTCTGCCTCAATCCAAATAGGTCCATTCCCGGAAACCGCTAGGTTGCGGGCGTATTGTACCGCAAGCAAAACAGTATCTGGATCCATTCCATCAATAATTAAAGAGGTAAGGCCGTACCCTAAACCTATTTGGGCAAGATGGCTAACTGCTGAAGCTTCTTTTACCGAAGTTGCTACGGCATACTGATTATTTTCGATGAAGTAAAGAACCGGCAGTTTCCATAATTTGGCCATATTCATTACTTCGTGCACCACTCCCTGATGTACCGCACCGTCGCCTAAAAAAGATACCGCTACCTGGGATTCTTTGCTTAAAGAAAAAGCCCAACCTAAACCTGTGGCTAAAGGAACACCTCCGGCCACAATGGCATTAGTTCCATAGCAATAACAACCCCTGTCTCCTAGATGCATGGAACCTCCGCGACCTCTACAGAACCCTTCGGCAAGTCCCATAATCTCGGCCGTAGTTCGTTTTACAATTGAATAAATTTCCTGAGGCAGGGAATGTCTTGGATCATATTCCCTGCAATAATAACCAAGAGCTTTAGCTAAAAAATGATGGTGCCCTCGATGGGTAGAAGCAACAGCATCCAGAGGATCAAGAGCGCGCATAACCCCAACAGCCGCACCCTCCTGTCCTATGCTGGAATGTACAGGGCCATGAATTAACCCTGCATCTTTTAATTCTAATAACCGTGTTTCAAACTCCCGAACCAACATCAATTCGAACAACATACGAACTCGATCTTTCGGATTAAGGGTTCGCAATTCGCTTTCCTTGGGTAAGAAACGAAAGAGTTCTCCCTCAGCAGTAATAGGTTGTTTCTTCGGCATATTTCCCCCTAAAAAGTTCTAGTAATAGTAAGCCTTTTAAAAGCCTTCTTGTAAAGAGCTAAAGGCCTTGCTGCGGTGGTGTATCCCTTGACAGAGTTTACCTCCTGCTATATTCCAGAGGAATGCCAGTTGTGCAGGCCTGTAACCTGTCTGTAAGTTATGGAAAAGTAGAAATCCTTTCTGATTTGACTTTCTCTATTGAAAAAGGAGAGTTTGTAAGTTTTATCGGGCCTTCGGGTTGTGGAAAAACCACTCTTATGAACTTAGTCGGAGGCCTCCACAAAGCATGGAAAGGGGAATTACGGGTAGAGGCCGAACGGGTTTCTTTTGTCTTTCAACATGACACGCTTTTGGAATGGAAGAATGTGCTCGAGAATGTTCTTCTTCCCTTTCATCTAAAAAGAACACCTGTTACCGAAACAATTGTAAAACAGGCAATAAACACATTAACCGCAGTGGGACTTGAGGGTTATACCCACTACTTTCCCCACCAGCTATCCGGAGGTATGAAAAAAAGGGTTGAAATAGCTCGAGCCCTCATTACGAATCCAGATCTTCTTATTTTGGATGAACCCTTCTCTTCTCTCGATATCATAACCCGTGAGCGGCTCAATCTTTTAGTAAAACGAATTCATTCTAACCGAAATACCACCCTATTGCTGGTAACCCATTCGGTAGAAGAGGCTTGCTTTCTTTCTGATCGGATATATGTTCTTTCTCCAAAACCTGCTCGGATTCTAGATATTAAAAAGCTAAATAACCCACCGGTAGCTAATAAAGGGGAAGAGCCTTTGTTATACGTGCTGACAGAACAGCAGCAGAAAGTGAATAGCAATATTCGCAAGGAAGTTCCCTTTCTCTGGGAGAATGAGACCGATAAAACTGCCGCCTTAGAAGCTTCCGTCGAAACTCGTCCCTCTCCATCGCCACTGTTAGAATCTATCAAAAAGCATTGGAGCACCCTACTTTTACCTGTAGAACTAGGATTCCTTTTTTTTCTCTTGTCTTGGATAAAGCGGACTTTTCAAATTCCCGATTTAATTCTGCCCTATCCCGCTACCGTACTGAATCGCTTGGTTCAAACCTTAAAAGATGGAACCATTCTTCCTGATGTTGAGTTAACCGTAGTTGAATCCTTAAGTGGCTTTTGTATCGCCTTTAGTGTAAGTATGATTGTGGGATTTGGCATTGCCAAGTTTAAGTTTTTATCTCGTCTACTCATGCCCTATTTCATCGGTGCAAACACGATTCCTTCCGTGGCCCTAGCCCCCTTTTTAGTACTTTGGTTTGGGTTTGGTATTTTACCCCGCATTGTAACATCGGTAATTGTTATCTTCTTTCCCCTATTGATTAATATAATTGCAGCCTTTCGCCACTCGGAAGAGCGTGTCCAGTGCCTGATACGGTTCTATAAGCCGGGGAAACTCCAGAGTCTCTTTGGAATGGAGTTTCCAGCTGCTTTACCGGGAATTTTTAGTGGTGTTAAAATTTCTATTACCCTTTCTGTCATAGGTGCTGTGGTTGGAGAGTTTGTTTCAGGTCATGAGGGTTTGGGAGCTCTAGTAAACCGGGCAAAAGCGAATTTTGATATTGAACTTATGTTCGTAGCTTTAATTTGGTTGGTAACCTTGGGACTTCTCTACTATGGAGGAGCTTCCCTTTGTTATTCCTTTATCCGGAAACATCTTTTGACACCGCATCCTAGATTGGGTAATATGTCCTTTAAGGGAGGAGAATAAATGAAGAAAAAAGTTATATATATTGTTGCGTTTTGGTTATTGCTCTTCTATCCTACCCAGTTAAAAGCTCAGCAGCAGACCTTAAAATTAGCCCTAGGGTATATCCCTCATATTCAATTTGCCCCTCTATATGTAGGAATCGAGAAAGGATACTACCAAGCAGAGGGAATAAAGCTAGAGATTGAGTATGGATTCGGAATGGATATCTTTTCGCTTCTTGCTACAGGGAAAATCGATGTGGGACTATCGGATTCAGACCAGCTGATCCTTGCTGCCTCAAAAGGGGTGAGCTTGCGGGCTATTTTTCAGTATTACCAGAAATATCCGGTTACAATCGTCGCCAAAAAAGACCTCATTCAAAAACCAGAAGATTTTCTTGGAAAATCTATAGGAACACCGGAATTGTTTGGAACCAGTTATATTGGTTTACAACTCTTTTTAGAACAGTATGGGTTAAAAGGAAAAGTAAAGATTGAAAGAATCGGGTATACACAAATCCCCACCTTATTAGCCAACCGGGTAGAGGGGGTAGTATGTTTCTTTAACAATGAACCTATCCAACTCAAACAAACAGGAGTGGCCATTAACCAATGGAATGTGAAAGATTTTTCTTCCATGGTGGGAGCCTCCTTTATTACTAGCCCTTCTATACTATCAAAAAAACAAGAGCTTCTTACTGCTTTTGTGCGCGCTACTGAAAAAGCCGTTAAGTATACTGTGGAAAATCAATCGGAAGCCTTTACCCTCTCGCAACAATATATCGGTAGAATCGACCCTACCAAAATGCACTTTTTTCAGGAAGTGTTAAAAGAAACCTGTGCCCTATTTCTAACTAAGGGACCTTACGGTTACTTAGACCCTTCGATGTACAAAGAGGCTGTATCGACCTTAAGGCGATTAGGTCTTATAGATCGAGAAGTACCAATAGAGGCATTAATCCATCCCTTACGCTAAGGAGATATTGCCTGGTACTCGGAAACTGCTTTCTGGGCTAAAGCAATATAATTAAGACTATTTTTACGTATAGCTTCTAAGGTTGTGTCATCTAAAGTACGAACCACTCGAGCAGGACTTCCGATTATGAGGGATCGGGGGGGAAACAGTTTTCCCTCCGTAACTAGAGCACCCGCTCCCACAATAGATTCTTTGCCTATTACAGCTCGACTTAAAATCACCGCTCCCATACCGATTAGACAATCATCCTCGATAGTACATCCATGAATTACAGCGTTGTGGCCAATGGTAACCCCCTTTCCAATGACACAGGGAGCCCCAAAATCCGTATGGAGAGTGGCATTATCCTGGATATTCGTACCCTTACCCACAATAACCGGTTCAATATCCCCTCGTAAACAAGCGCCGAACCATACACTGACATCTCGCCCTAGCTCCACCTCTCCACACACTTCGGCATTCCAAGCAATAAATATAGCCTGTTCTGTTTTTGGGATTTTATTTCCAATTCTATGAATCATCCTGCCTCCACGACTGAATATAACTGAATATATTAGGTTATCTAGGGTTTATCAACTCTGTTTAACTTTTTACCTACTTTTCTGTTCCCCTAGTTTTCTGGTATTTTTGCTCTGATGAAAAAACCGATTGAGGATCTACTAAAGCGGGCTCCCATAATTTTTGATGGAGCTATGGGCACAGAGCTGTACAACCGGAACCATTTTATTAATGTTTGTTTTGAAGAACTATGTATCAGTAAGCCTTCTGTTGTTCGTACCATTCATGAAGAATACCGAGAGGCAGGATGTGATGTGTTAACCACCAACAGCTTCGGAGCCAATCGATATAAGTTAGCCGAGTACCTCTTATCGGATAAGGTAGGAGCTTTAGCCAAAGCTTCAGCGGAATTAGCTAGGGAGGTTGCAGGCAGAGACCTTTATGTCGCCGGTTCGGTGGGGCCGTTAGGAAAAATAGTAGGGAAGGAAATCAGCGAAAAAGATGCGATCCTTGCTTTTTTAGAACCTATCCGAGGTCTTATCGAGGGTGGAGTAGATTTTATAATTTTTGAAACCTTTTCCCGCTCTATAGAGCTAAAAGCAGCTGCTCTTGCCGCTGGAGAACTAGGCGTGCCTTACATAGGAAGTTTAGCCTTTGGAGAAAGGAATATTTCTAGATCCGGGGAAAGTATCGAACAGTTCTTTGCCTCTATATTAGAATTACCCCATCCTCCGTTTATGCTCTCTTTTAACTGTGCTGTGGGGCCTAAGCAGATGTTGGAATATCTGGAAGATTTTCTTCCTAATGCGCCCATTCCCGTGCTTATTATGCCTAATGCAGGGTACCCTCAACAGGTGCACGATCGAATGATTTATATGACCACCCCGGAGTATTTTGCTACCTATGCTAAACGGTTTGCCGAGATGGGAGCCTCCGCTTTAGGAGGATGCTGTGGAACCAACCCTGCCCATATCAAAGAAGTAAGTCGATCCATTAAAGCATTTTTTAAAAAAAAGATAGAAGTAGTATCTACCTCATCTACGGTTCAATTGCAGGCTCCCACGCCGGTAGAAAAAAGGAGTGCTCTGGGAGCCAAATTACAAGCCGGGGATTGGATTACTAGTGTAGAACTAACTCCACCCTTAGGATACGATCTTTCGAACCTTTTAGCAAAAGCCAAAACCTGTAAAGACGCAGGAGTAGATTGCATCAATATACCTGACGGGCCTAGAGCTAGCTCTAGAATAAGCCCTCTTGTTACCTCTTTTCGCATTCAACAAGAAGTTGGAATAGAGGCGGTCTTGCATTTAACTTGCAGGGATAAAAATATTATCGGTATACAGTCGGAACTTCTAGGATGTGCATCCTTAGGTATTCATAATCTACTTATCATCACGGGCGATCCTCCCAAATTAGGAGATTACCCTCAGGCAACCGCTGTATTCGATTTAGATTCCATCGGGCTTACCCGAATAGCTTCCCGATTAAACCAAGGGATAGATATCGGTGGAAAAGAAGTGCGACCTCCTACTCAATTTCTTATCGGAGTAGGAGCAGATCCTACCCATTTGGATCAAGAAAGAGAGCTCTCCCGGTTAGCTCATAAAGTGGAAGCCGGGGCTAATTTTTGCATAACTCAACCCGTATACGATGTTGAAGCCCTGCTCCGGTTCCTAGAAAACATTAAAACTTTACCCATTAAGGTAATTGCAGGAGTATGGCCTCTAGCTTCCTTGCAGAATGCTCGGTTTCTAAATAACGAGGTTCCGGGAGTTAAGATTCCCGATTCGATCATGGAGCGTATGGCAAAAGCGACGTCTAAAGAAGAAGCTAGAGCTATCGGTATTGATATCGCACGAGAAATTATAATGGCGATTCGTCCCTATGTAGCCGGGATACAGGTAAGCGCTCCCTTTGGCAATGTAGATACAGCAATCAAGGTTCTCTTCCCCCTTCTCTGATGTCTTACACCGTTAATAGCAAAAAAGGAAGGACGCTTTAAACTTAATAGAGGGAAGGGCTACCTGGAATTGTAACAGAATGTAACAATTTACTCTGAATTAAATCCATTTAGTGGCGATTTTTCCTGGCACAATTTTTGAATTAATCCCTCTCGGCTATGAGTAACAACCTTCAAAAGATATGGACCGAATATCGAAAAACCGGAAAAGGATCTGATGCGTTGATAAGGGCTATTGTTCTTTTTGTATACCGATTTCCTCTCTGCTGCAATAACTGTACCGAAGAGGATTGCGCCTCCTTTCTCCTCTCCTTTTACTCCCGAATTCCTTTTCTAATTGAACATTACCAGGAACATGGGAAGGGATTTGAAGCTTACCTTAAATCCTGCCTTAAGTGGCATCTGAAGACATATCTAAAATCTCGGTTTAAAGAATCTCAAGCTCAGAAAATTCTTTTAGAAGAATATAAGATTGCCCCTAATTGCAGAGTAAAAGAAGATGGTTTCATGGAAGAAATTCGCGAACCTGTTTACCCCCTTACATGCCACACAACTTCTAAAAAGGTTAAGAAGGATTTTGAAGGAAAAAAATTGCTTCTCTTATCCCTGAAGGCAGCGTACGATTTGGAAGATCCTTCTATTGAGAAAATTGCCGATTGTATCGGAATTCACAAGGAGGTGTTTTTTCATCTTATTGAAGTTTCTCGTTCAACCCTACTAACCAAAGAAGAGCGTATAAAAGAACTTTCAGAAAAAAGAGATCTTCTTTTTTTTAGAATTACTACTTTGCAAAATGAATTACATAGATGTACGAAAGAAGAGTGCAAGGTTAAGCTGGAAAAGAGATTATGTCACCATCAAAAAATGTATAGAAGTCTTATGCGCAAAATCCGGAATATACATTTATCACCTTCTAATAAAAAACTTGCAGAAATTCTAGGTATGCCCAAGGGTTCCATCGATTCCACCCTTTATTATCTCAAAAAAGGTACGTCCCTTTAAACCTAGACATCTTTCATAATTCGAAAGATTTTGGTACATTCCCCCCATGATTTTGGTATTAGCTACAGGCAACCCACATAAAAAAGAGGAGTTAACCGTCTTATTCAAAGGATACACTCTACTTATACCGGACGAATTGAACATCTCCTACTACCATGAAGAAACAGGAACAACCTATTTAGAAAATGCTCTTGGCAAAGCAACGACCCTTTATCAAGAACTTCGAAGAAAGGACTATACCAATTTTGCGATTCTATCCGATGACTCAGGCCTTTCCATCCCTGCTCTAGGAGGGGCACCGGGAATACATTCTGCCCGCTTTGGCGAGAAGGAATTAGGTCGAAAACCTACCTATGCGGAACAGCACCAGATACTCCTATCTCGACTTGCAAAAGTTGAAAACCGAAAAGCTTATTTTGTCTGCTGCATGGTTTTATTTCTTCACCCCGAACGATACTTTATTGCTCAGGAAACCTTAGAAGGCGAAATCGCCCACAAACCTATGGGAAGCGGGGGGTTCGGTTACGACCCTTTATTGTACCTACCCAACCTAGGAAAAACGGTAGCTCAGTTAGATATGAACGAAAAAAATGCTCTTTCCCATAGAGGAGCTGCCGCTAGAGCCATACGAATACTATTAGAAAACCACTTGGAGAGGTCTATATATGGCAGGAACTAACTCACCCTCCTTTACTTCTATCAATATCCCTACACGAAAGGAAGTTCCCAAAGAGTACCAGTGGGATTTGTCTTCCCTCTTTCCTGACGATCGGGCATGGGAAGACGCTTTAAAAGAATACCAAGCTCTTATCCAGCAGATACCGAGCTTTCAAGGTACCCTTAGTGCCTCGGTACAAGCGGTCAAAACTTGTTTGGATTTTATGACGAAAATGGGAATATTAGAAGAGCGGCTTGCCTACTATGCTCATCTTCGTCTCAGTGAGGACGGAGGAGATTCTTCCAATCAAGACCGGTGGGGTAGATATCTCCAACTTGCTACCCAAGCAGAGGCAAAAGCGGGTTTTTTAAAACCTGAGTTACAGGTATTACCAGAGGAATTCTTGCAAAAAGTACTTTCTAGCTTACCCGAGTATCGAGTAATGCTTCAGAAGATTTTGCGTTACAAACCCCATACCCTGAATGCTTCAGAAGAGAGATTATTGGCTTTACAGCAGGAGGCTAATCAAACCGCCGAGAAAGCCTTTTCTGCCTTAACCGATGTAGATTTTGACTTTGGGACAATTCCTACTCCGGAGGGTGAAAGACCTCTCTCTCACTCTACTTTTCAGTCTTTTATGATGCATTCAGATCGAAATCTTCGGGAAGCAGCCTACCGCAAATACATGAAACTCTTTAACCAACATAAGAATACTCTCTGTAGTTTGTATGAAGGGAGTGTTCAGCTAGATATATACGTTGCTAGAGTTCGAAACTTTCCCACGGCCCTTCATGTGAAACTCTTTCCCGATGCAGTTCCTCCAGAAGTGTATCATAATTTAATTCAGGTGGTTCACGAAGGACTCCCCCTTTTGCATCGGTATTATCATTTAAGGAAGAGAGTTTTACGCTTACCCCATCTTAAAATGTGGGATACAAAAGCACCTCTAATACCTGACATAAAAGTCCGCCACACGTACGAGGAAGCGGTGCAAGAAGTTCTGAACGCCCTCTCTCCCTTAGGAGCAGAATACTGCTCTGTCCTAAAAGAGGGGTTATTGGGGGGATGGGTAGACAGGTATGAGAACAGAGGGAAACGCTCTGGAGCCTTCTCTGCTGGTACATACACAGGCAATCCTTATATTCTAATGAATTACAAAGAGGATGTGCTCCGGGATGTTTTTACCTTAGCCCATGAAGCAGGTCATTCTATGCATTCCTACTATTCAGCCCGGAACAACCCTTTCCAACATTACAACTATACTATTGTCGAAGCGGAAACTGCCTCAACGTTTAATGAACAGTTATTGATGCATTATCTAAAACAAAAAAACACCTCAGAAGAATTCCTGCGGTACCTTACCTCTAAACATATCGATGATATTATAGGCACCTTTTTCCGGCAGACCATGTTTGCCGAATTCGAACTGCATTGCCATACTTCGGTGGAAGAAGGGAAACCTTTGACCGTAGAAAGCTTACGGCACATCTATCGAAACCTTCTAGTGCAGTACTTTGGCGATGCTCTTGTTTTAGAAGAGGAAGACGATTTGGAAGGACTACGGATTCCTCATTTCTACCGCTCCTTCTATGTATATAAATATGCAACCGGCCTCTCTGCTGCAATTTCTCTATCAAATAAAGTGCTGATAGGGGAAGAAACCGAGAGAAACCGCTATATACAATTTTTAAAGACAGGAGGATCTCTCTTCCCCCTCGATTCTCTCTTACAAGCGGGAGTAGATTTAAAAGATCCACAAACTCTAAGGGAAACTCTACAACTCTTTAAGAGTCTTCTTACAGAATTAGAGGATTTCTATGCATAATAAATTTTCTCTATAACCGTGTACGCTTTAGGGCAGCAGAAAGAATTGATTCTATAAGTTTTGTATAAGGTATTCCTTCCATACGGGCAAGAATAGGCAGATCAGAGTGCACGGGATGAAGGCCAGGCAAGGGATTAATTTCCAAAAATTGAGGTTTTCCAGTTCTATCTTCTCTAATATCCACTCGGCCTCCATCTCGAACCCCTAGAGCCCTGTAAGATTGTAAAGCAAGTTCGCACACCCTGTCTTTTATACCTCTTTCAATAGGTTTGTAAGAAATTCTTGATTCATACTCTGTCTTGTTCTTGTACGAATACACTTGTCCATAGGCTTTGTTACTGTAGATTATTTCCATTCCTCCTACAACCTTAGCCTCTGTACCTGTTCCTACAATCCCGATGGTATACTCTCTTCCTGGTAAGTACTCTTCTACTAAGACCGGTTGCTTAAAGCGATCCAATAAGTATTGTACGCTTTGCCTAAGGGATTCAAGATCTTCTACTTTGGATTGGATGGAAATTCCCTTGCCCGTTCCCTCTCCTATAGGCTTCACAAACAAGGGGAACTCTAAGTGCAATTCGCTCAGCTTTTCTTCTAATTCTTCTTTTGAGCTAGCCACGCAAAACGGAGAAGTAGGAATTCCCTTATCGCGAACCACATGTTTTGTCATCCCTTTATGTAGGCAGAGTGACAGTACCATAGGATCGGAAAAGGTATAGGTGATTTGAAAAGCCTCTAACAAGCAGGGAATTTCCGATTCTCTCCCTAGCCCACGTACCCCTTCTGCAATGTTAAAAACTAAATCCCATCGTTCGCCCTCTAATAGTTTTCCCATCAATGAACGAAGATTCCCAATACGTTCTACCTGAAATCCTAAGGATTCAAGCGCGTTTTGAATACCCTCGATGGTTTCAATCGAGTCGAACTCTGCTGCTTCTTCTGGAGAAAATCCCTGGGCAAGGTAATCGTCTTTTAAATCGTAGGTAAATCCAATACGTATCATCGGATCAAAGAACCATCGGCACAACCCGGATCGGGATATCGGAAAACCTTACCCTCAAAGTTGCGGAGAAGGAGATCTCCTCCCTCGTATCCTATTACTGCTTCGGGTAACAGCGGGATCTTTCCCCCTCCGCCCGGAGCATCTATTACATAGGTAGGTACGGCGTATCCGGTGGTAAAGCCGCGAAGACCCTGCATAATCTCTAAAGCTTTTTTCACAGAAGTTCTAAAATGTCCGGATCCAGGAATAGGATCGCACTGATATAGATAGTAGGGCCGTACTCGCATAGTAAGTAAGCCATGGAAAAGTTTCTTTAGGATTTCCACCGTATCGTTAATGCCCGAGAGTAAAACTGTCTGGCTTCCTAAGGGAA
This sequence comes from Spirochaetales bacterium, assembly GCA_046719195.1. Classification (GTDB taxonomy): domain Bacteria; phylum Spirochaetota; class Spirochaetia; order DTKZ01; family DTKZ01; genus DTKZ01. Next base: position 16,524 of record JBDNDI010000012.1, read on the forward strand.
TACCTGCATCCGCTAGCTTATCACAGGCGGTTCTCATCTCCTGCGTTAATTCATCTGGATGAGTGGCATGAATACTCATCCAAAGGGGCCGATACTTCTTCAGGATTTTCAGGAGAGATGAGGTGATTCTCTGGGGAAGTACAGCCGGAACTTTGGTGCCAATGCGAAGGAATTCGACGTGAGGAATCGAACTAAGCCGTGAAAGAAGATAATCAATTGATTCATCGGGCAGGGTTAAGGGGTCCCCTCCGGAAATCAGTACATCCCTCACTTCTGGATGCTCCTGTATGTACTGCAGGGCTTGTTCCCATCTCTGCCGAACATTTCCTTCTTCCTGATGCCCCACAGCACGAGAACGGGTACAGTATCGACAGTAGGTAGAACAAGCATAGGTAGCAAGGAATAAAACCCTATCCGGATATCGATGTACCAAACCCGGCACAGGGGAATCGTGATCCTCGGATAATGGATCCACACTTTCCCCAGCAGATAGGACCTTTTCATACACTACCGGTACTACCGAACGGCGCAAGGCATGAGAAGGATTCCGTGGATCTAGCAGACTTGCATAGTAGGGTGTAATGGATAGGGGCAAACCACTCCCGCTTTCTTTAAAAATAGTAGTTTCTGAATCGGAGAGGTACAGGATTTTTCCTAGTTCTTCGTAGGAAGTGATACGGTTTGCAAGTTGCCAGCGCCAATCGTTCCATTCCGCTCTAGTTACGGTAGGATAAAATTTTTGTTTGAAGGATTTTAGTTCGTGGCGGCCTTTGTAATTTGATAATACAAAGGCGCTACAGGATACTAGACCCTCCTGTATTGCCACCCTAAGAGGCTCCGGAGGGTCCTCTGAAATACTGGGAGGATCCTCTTCTAAAGAACGGGCAGGTTGTACCATCAGATGTACTCCTTACATCAATTTTTATTAATTCCTAATACTCACTCTCGTCAATTATGTCAATTAGTGTAAAGAAGTATTTAGATATTACAAAATTTTTTTTATAAAAAAACCTTCAAACTTTTGTAGTGAATCTAAGAATTTTCTTGACAAAGGATATTAATTCAATATAAAATCATAACTGATTCGAAATTAATTAATAAGTATTTTATCCAAGAATACAATGCTAAACGAAAAAGAATCACAAGTTTTGAACCTTCTAAGAGAAAGCCCGGGAATTGGAATTGCCGAGATGGGAAAAAAGCTAAAAGTATCCACCGTCACGGTACGCTCTATTCTAAATACTTTATCAGAAAAAGGATTCATACTTCGCACGTGGGGCGGGGCAGTTCCTGCATTTCATCCATCCATGATGGAACAAATAAAAAGCCATGTAGAAGAGAAAAACCGAATAGCCAAAGCTGCAGCTTCCCTTATAGAAGATGGAGAGACCGTAATGATCGAGGCAGGCACCACAACTGCCCTCATTGCCAGGTACTTATTGGGGAAACGGGACATTACCATTGTCTCTAACAATACTTTACTGCTTCCCTACGCACGCACAAATCCATCTCTTCGATTAACCCTTGTAGGGGGCGAATTCCGTCCCCAGACCGAGTCGTTAGTGGGTCCTATTGCACTTGCTGAATTAGAGATGGCGGC
>JBDNDI010000120.1:0-7517 GCA_046719195.1 Spirochaetales bacterium
ACCTACCTTCTCACACTTTATATTTACAGAATGTAAAAGAGCTACAGAGATTTGGCAGAAACGAAGATAGGATAGATATAGGAGCTTGCGTATCCTTGCAAGGAATCTTACGGTATGGCCCCAAAATATTGACACCCTTTGTTGCTTCTGCTCTAAGCAAAATATGTCCTCCTAGTGTAATGAGTCTAGCTACCCTAGGGGGAAACTTATCGGTTGCGGATCGTTGTATGGCAGCCTTTCCCCTGCTGCACGTTTTAGATGCTCGATGCGAGGTTAGAAGCTACAGGAAAACTAGATGGATCCCTGTTACAGGGTTAAGAAATACGGATGGAACCTTTAATTTAAGCCCTAAAGAAATTATTACTCGTATTCAGATTCCCCTAGAGGAATGGGATATATCTATTTATAGAAGATTAGGAGAGATTCCTTTTGGAATACATTCTGATTCTCTAGTGTTGGTGGTTGTAGCAAAACTTCATCGACAGATGCTTTCCGAGTTCCGGTTCGCTTTTGGGAAATTCACCCCCCTTTTGTATAGGAACCGGGATATAGAGACTCTTTTAATCGGTAGCCGGATACCTCTAGAGACAAAAGATTTAGAGGCCTTTTTAAAAGTCCTGGATACAGATTTACGTACCCATCCTATTCGTCTTTCCCCCACTCAGATAGCCTATATCTTTCGTATTCTTAGCATTATTTTCGGAGAATTAAGCCCTGACACAGAATAAGGGGATATAGTCCTCTCTTCTTGGCAAAACAAGGCTTCCATAGTAAGATTCCCCCCGTGTCTGATTTTGTCCATCTTCACAATCATTCAGATTTTAGTTTATTAGATGGTGCAGCCTCCCTAGAGCGTTTAATACAAAAAGCCAAATCCTTTCGCATGTCCCACCTTGCCTTAACAGACCATGGTAATATGTTTGGGGTATTAAAATTCTATCAGCTCTGCAAAAAAGAAGGAATCAATCCTATAATCGGCAGCGAATTTTACATGGCCCCAGGGTCACGGCACATTAAAACCGGGACAGAAGCGGGTAATAAGTACTACCACCTAGTGCTACTTGCAAAAGACGAACAGGGGTACAAAAACCTGATCAAACTAAGCTCTTTAAGTTATACAGAAGGATTCTACTATAAACCACGCATAGATCAGGAATTGCTTGAACAGTACCGCGATGGATTAATTTGCACTAGCGCTTGCATTGCTGGAGAAATTCCTACTCTTATCCTTCAACGAAATGAGGAGGAAGCTGCTCGGAGGGCAGGATTTTTAAATGAACTATTCGGTAACGGTAATTTCTATTTAGAATTGCAGGATCATGGCATACCTGATCAAAAAACCGCTAATAAAGGCTTAATAGCCCTTTCTAAAAAATTAAGTATCCCCCTAATCGTGACCAACGACATTCATTATGTGGATAAGGAAGATGCTGTTGCCCAGGACATTTTAGTTTGTATAGGAACGGGTAAAAAGAAATCTGAACTCAAGCGGCTTCATTTTGAAGCACAAGAGTTCTATATGAAATCACCCGAAGAAATGGCAAAGATCTTCTCCGAGGTTCCAGAAGCTTTACTGCGTACTTTAGAAATTGCAGAAAAATGTAATTTAACAATTCCCTTGCCCGGTCCCCAGCTACCCGAATATACTATTCCTCCTCAATTTGCTTCCCCGGAAGAGTATCTACGGTATTTAGCTTACGAAGGATTAAAAAAACGGTATCCAACTACTACAGAAGAGTTAAAACAACGTTTAGAGTATGAACTTGACATCATTATCCGGATGAAATTTACTGGTTATTTTCTCATCGTTTGGGATTTTATCCACTTTGCCCGGGAGAAGAACATTCCTGTCGGCCCCGGTCGAGGATCCGGAGCAGGCTCTCTGGTTGCCTACTGTTTACAAATAACGGACATAGATCCCTTAAAGTATGGCCTATTATTTGAAAGGTTTCTAAACCCCGAAAGAGTTAGCATGCCCGATTTTGACATAGATTTTTGCTTCGAACGCCGGCAAGAAGTTATAGATTATGTTACGGAAAAATATGGAAAAGATAGGGTTGGACAAATAATTACCTTTGGTACCTTAAAGACAAAGGCGGTGCTGAAAGATGTAGCACGGGTATTGGATATTCCCTTTGCAGAATCCAACCAAATTGCTAAATGGATTCCTAGTGGACATAAAATGACTCTTTCAAAAGCCTTAGAAGAAGAAGAGAAGTTAAAAACTCTAGTAGAGCGAGGCCCCGTATACCAGGAATTGATCGAAACAAGCCTTAAACTGGAGGGTTTATCCCGACATGCTTCTACTCATGCGGCTGGGATTGTAATAGGAAAATCGGCCCTTACCGATTATGTACCCCTGTATCGAGATGCAAAGACCGGGACCATTAGCACCCAGTATACCATGGAACAATTGGAAGCCTGTGGCTTAGTAAAAATGGACTTTCTAGGCCTTAAAACCCTTACCCTTATTGAAAATACCGTACACCTTATAAGGAGGAGAATTCCTGATTTTGATATAGAGCACATTTCCGAGAACGATCCGGCTACCTTTGCCATGCTTGCCGAAGGGAAAAGCGCCTGTGTGTTTCAATTTGAAAGTCAGGGAATGCAAAATATATTAAAGCGGGCCAAACCCACAAATATACAAGAACTAATTGCCTTAAATGCCCTGTATCGTCCCGGCCCCATGCAGTTTATCGATCAGTTTATCGATGCTAAGTGGGGCAAGATCCCCGTACAATACCCCTTGCCCGAGCTTGAACCAGTCTTAAAAGAGACGTATGGGGTCATTGTGTATCAGGAACAGGTTATGGAAATCGCCCGTATTGTAGCAGGATTTACACTCGGCCAGGCAGATATTCTCCGCAGAGCTATGGGTAAGAAAAAGCCTGAAGAAATGGCAAAACAGAAGAAAATATTTATGGAAGGGGCGGTTGCTAGAGGGTATTCTGCTCAAAGACCGCCTACTTGAAGGCGAATTTCCCTGCCGAGTTTATGGCAGCTAACCTTACCAATGAAATAAATGACACGGATAAACTAGCTGAATACATTGACGAAACCCGGAACATGGGCATAGAGATCCTTCCCCCGGATATCAACCGTTCGGATAAATACTTTAGTGTAGTAGATGGGCAGATTCTCTATGGGTTAATGGGAATGAAAAATATGGGTTCCCATGCGGCAGAGGAAATTCTACAATGTCGAACAACAGGAGGCCCCTTTACCTCTTTTTTAGATTTTCTAGAACGGGTAGATCTAAAAATCGTAAATCGTAAGGTGTTAGAGTCGGGCATACAGTGTGGTTTGTTCGATCCCTTATATCCCAATCGAGCAAAATTACTAGCGAACCTAGATACCCTGGTTACTTTTATTGAAAAAAAGAAGGAAAGCTACAGTTATGGCCAGGCTTCCCTCTTTGGAGGCAGCCGGGAAGAATTCCCGGAACCAAGTTTGGAAGAAGTACCGGACTGGCCAGAAAGGGAAAAGCTACGATTTGAACGAGATATATTAGGGTTTTATTTTTCTGGTCATCCCTTACAGAGGTTTCGAAACCAATGGGAAAAGGTCGTTACCTTAAATCTGAAACATCCCGATCGGGCAAATCCGGAAACTACTCACTTTTTGCTAGGTATTATTAAAAGCATACGGACCCTTCCTACCAAAACGGGAAAGAAAATGGCCTTTGCTTTATTAGAAGACTTTGAAGGCACAATAGAACTTGTGTTATTCAGCTCTGTATTAGAAAAGTATGGGCATAAATTTGCAGAAGAATCTATAGTAGGAGTATTGGGTCGATTGGATCTCTCAAGAGACAAACCGAGCTTTATCGTAGAGGAGGTTAAAGATCCGGATTCCATGGAAGCAAAAGAAGCTACAGAAGTACATATCCTTCTCAATGGAGTTCTTTTTCAGGAGGAAGATTTTTATCAGCTCCGGTCTTTCTTAATTGAACACCCGGGTCCTTGCACAGTCTTTCTCCATTTATCCGAACGAATTATCCGAGCCTCGGCCCAGATAAGAACGAGCGCTAGAAGCGAGGTTATACAGCAATTACTGGAATTACCGGGTGTAGAAGATGTTTGGATTTGTTGAATGTTTCAATGCAAAGGAAGGTAGTTATGCTTAAATCAGTTATGTCCCTCTTAAGTGCCTTAGTATCCTTCTACTCTTTAATTATAATAATACGGATTCTACTCAGTTGGTTCGCAAGCCCCCTCGGCTATGGCAAAGTATATTTCTGGTTAATCCATGTTACTGACCCGTATTTAAACTATTTCCGAAGGTTCGGAGTATTTACCTTTGGGAAATTTGATTTTTCTCCCGTCGTAGCTCTCCTAACTCTATCTGTTTTAGGGAACATTTTTCATTCTATCGGGATGTTTGGAAGAATTACCTTGGGTAGTATTGTAGCGTTTGCCTTGGGAGCTGTATGGTCAGCTGTATCGTTCTTCCTAGTTCTATACCTTCTTTTAATTGTAATCCGTCTTCTCGGGATATTATTCCATTCAAACTCTACCCGACCTATTTGGCTAACCCTAGATGCTATTTTAAGTCCCTTTCTCCTCTGGCTAAGTCGTATCTTTACAAAAAAACCTATCCCCTATCTTCAAGGCTTACTGCTAGGCCTAGCGTTCCTTCTTACAATCCGGCTTTTAGGGGGGATCCTAGTTCAGCGTCTTGTGGCACTACTATTTCGATTTCCTATATAGCCCTGCATGTATTTGGAAGAATTTCAGATTCCCGTACATAAATTAAGCGGTGTAGGTCCTTCTATTGGTAAAGATTTTCAGCGTTTAGGTATTCTAACGGTGCGGGATCTACTCCTTCACCTTCCCCGAGCCTATGAGGATCGGAGCAAGCCCCTTCCCCTTATTACAGTTCCCAGAGATGGCCGTAAAACCTTTGTAAATACCCTTGCCTTTGTGGAAGGACACGATTACTTCTACTATGGTTCTAAAAAGACATTAAAAATTTATATTCGGGATACAACCGCTTCTGCTGAACTCGTATGCTACGGTCGGAATTTCTTAGGGCAAAAATTCCCTCCTGGGACAAAAATCCGCCTAGCCGGAATCTTTCAATATCAGTACAACCGCTTGCAAAGCTCCTCTTTTGATATTTCCTTGGAACATCAGAGGACAGAAGAATTTACCTCCATATTACCTATCTACCCCCTTGCTGGGAAACTTAACCAAAAAATCCTTCGTAAGCTTATACAGCAGGGCATGAAACAGTATGGTATGTATGTAACAGATGAAATCTCTTCTTCCCTTCGGGGTTCTCTAGGCTTGCTACCTCTAAGCGAAGCCTTGAAATCTCTTCATTCACCCCAAAAACCCACAGATCCTGAGGCCGGCAGGCATTCGCTCGCCTTTCGGGAATTATTTTTCTTTCAGATAGAAATTATTAGAAGAAGTGTTGAACGAAAAGCGTGGGTCAGACCTCAACGCAAACTACCTAAGAATCTCCAGGAAAAAGCAATAAAAATCCTACCCTTTCACCTTACCCTAGATCAGCTTCGAGCCTTAGAGGAAATTGGTAAGGATATCGAAAGCCCGAGTCCTATGGCTAGATTACTCCAGGGAGATGTGGGATCTGGCAAAACTCTGGTGGCTTTTTTAACCGCCCTCCGGTACTCTGAAGAGGGCATTCAAAGTGCTTTTATGGCCCCCACAGAATTGCTAGCCCGGCAGCATGCAGATCAAGCAGCCCGTTTGTTAGAACCTTTAGGGGTACGACTTGCTTATTATTCCGGGAAGGTTCCCTACAAACTTCGAAAACCTCTACTAAAAGCTCTTTCCGAAGGAGAAGTAGACTTAGTTATCGGTACCCATGCCCTCTTCTCAGAAGAAGTACAGTTCAAGAATTTAGGGTTTGTTATTATTGATGAGCAGCACAGATTCGGGGTAGACCAAAGACGAAAGCTCGCAGACAAAGGTATACATCCGGACATTCTTTTAATGAGTGCGACCCCTATTCCGAGAACTTTGGCTCTCTCGGTTTTTGGAGATTTAGAGGTATCTGAAATAAAATGTCTCCCCCCTGGTCGCAAGCCTGTCGAAACCCATTTGGCAAAAATAGGGAATGAGGAAAAGGTTTACCGATGGGTTGCACAAGAACTGTCCAAAGGACACCAAGCTTACTTTGTGTATCCGCTAATTGAAGGGGATGGGGAACTGAAAGATGCCGAAACTATGTATAAACAACTGCAACACTCCATTTTCCCCCCATACAAAGTCGGGTTAATACATTCCCGAATGGAAGAAGAAGCTCAGCGAGCTACTATGGAGGCTTTTGCTCAGAATCGAATCCAGGTACTTGTGGCAACCAGTATTGTAGAAGTGGGAATAGATGTCCCCAATGCAACTTGCATGGTAATTGAACATGCTGAACGATTTGGTCTTTCCGATCTACATCAATTACGGGGTCGGGTAGGTCGGGGCCAAAACCCGGGATACGCTTTCTTAGTGTACGATCCTTTTCTTACTGATCTTGCTAAAGAACGTTTGAAGGTATTAAAAGAAACTACCGATGGGTTTAGAATTGCAGAGGAAGATTTACGATTAAGAGGGCCAGGTGATATGGTAGGGGTTAGACAATCCGGTCTTTTAGAATTCGCGATAGCCCGTTTACCCCAGGACCTAGAACTGATGCTTCAGGCTAGGAAAGAGGCAACCCAAGTGCTACAAAAAGACCCAGGTCTTTTGCATCCTGAAAATAAAGGTGTACGAATTTATCTAGAAAAATACCTTGCGAAAACAAGCAGAGGAACAGCTCCTTAAATCCCTATGCGAATTACCGGTGGGTTTCTAAAAGGCAGAATTATTCGAGTACCCTCTATCGATATCCGGCCTGCCATGGATCGGATGCGGGAATCTATTTTTGCTGTTTTATCTCCGTACTTGCAAGGAAGTTCTTTTTTAGATTTATTTTCCGGATCTGGAATTATGGCAATTGAAGCTATTTCTCGCGGAGCTGAACGCGTAGTATGTATTGAAAAAGATCCTAGAAAACGGGCCATATTAAAACAGAACTTATCGTTAGTGGGAGAGAGAGCGAAACTACATATTATGCCGGTTGAACGGTATTTACGATTTAGTCGGGAAAAACCCTTTCATATTGTGTTTCTAGACCCTCCCTTTCCTTATGCCTATAAATCCGAGTTGTTAGACCTATTAGCTAGCTCTTCTATGATTCAAGATGGAACGATTGTCCTCATACATTATCCTAAAGAAGAATCTCTGCCGGATCAGATCGGTTCCTTAAGATTAACCCAAACCCGTCCCTATGGTAGGTCTAGGGTATCTTTCTATAGGGTCTCCTAGTTCTAATCTCAAAGGAATCGAAAAACTCGAAATTTATGGCAGTTTGTGTATTGCAAACTTACCCATTCTTACTATACACTACAATAAGGATGAAGCAGACCCCAATTTCCCTTGAAAGAAAAACCAAAGAAACTCAGATTTCCCTAGAACTACATAGAGGGGCGGGAGAATTACACATACAGACAGGGC
>JBDNDI010000121.1:0-7469 GCA_046719195.1 Spirochaetales bacterium
GAATATATAATTTTTTTATCCCTCCGTTCCGCCCGTTTTAGCCGTACAGGCCCTGGAGTAGATTCAAAAAAGAAATTTTCCTGGTTCCTTAGTTCTAGGAATAAATGTATCTTTTCTGCTTGATGTCGGATAAAAGAGAGTACCCTTTCTTTTTCGTCCTTAGGGAGAGAGTGTACCCATAACTTAAGCTCTTCTATCCGAATCGTTCGATGCCGTTTTTGGAGGGTTATTTCTTGCTCAGTTAGGGCATCTGGAAGCTCTACTTTATGGTTTACCATAAATGAAGAGAAGCCTCCGAATCCTTTTCTTGTGTTACAAATAATAACTGTGGGCTTTCCCGTCCTAGGCCCTTCTTTAAACTCTCGTAAAGCTTGAAGTACGGGCTCGTATTTAGTTGCATCTACACTATAAACTTTCCACCCAAAGCTCTCAAAAGCTGTTTCTATCCAGTTCATAGGGTAGAGAAGATTTTTGGGGGTATCCAACTGCCCTTCGTTTTTATCCACCAGCACACACAAATTATCTAGGTGTTTAGCGGCACTATACATTACCGCTTCCCACACAATGCCTTCTTGCAGTTCTCCATCTCCGGCCAAGGCAAATACATCATACCCTATCTCGCAGCGAGAGGCTAAGGCAAGCCCTTGAGCAAAACCAATACCTTGCCCCAATGGCCCGGTAGCTGTATGTACCCCGGGAAGAATAGGTCCCGGATGTCCATTCAAAATGCTGGCATGGGAACGGGAATTTTTTAAAACCTCTTGGGGGAAATACCCCAAATCGGCATAAATAGAAGCTAGGGTCGCGACTGCATGCCCTTTGCTCAACACGAACAGATCCTGTCCGGCAGCAGTAGGTTGTTCTACCTTGTATTTAAGAATATTTCCATAGTAGAGACAAACCATAGGAATAACCGAGGAAAAAGCTCCCCCTATATGGATTCCTTTATCTACTGCGGATCTCCCCTGTTCCAATATGGAAATCCGCAGGTCTGAATCTTTGATCTCTAGAAGCTTAATTAGGGCTATATCAACTAAGTCTTTTCTACTCGTCATCCCGCTCCTCCTCGGTACCAGTAGCAATTCTTAATAGCGTCGCCGTACATTTTACTTTATATACGTTACTATTTTTGTAGGGTATATGTCAATCTTGAACTTACCCTTTTTCCGGCCAGTACCGTTCTGTGATAATTTTGTCCTGGGTATAAAAGTTGATTACTGCTTTTCCTTGCGCTTTGATATCGGCAAACTGCGATTGTTTCATGCCCCCAAACGGCAGGTAGGCTACAGGAGCTGGTATGCCTACATTCACCCCTATCATGCCACATTCCACTTCTAGCTTGAACTTACGAGCATAGTAGCCCTTCTGCGTATAGATAGAAGCTCCATTTCCATAGGGATGATCATTAATAATTTTTATGGCTTCTTCCAGGCTTTCGGCTTTCAGAATTACCACCACCGGCCCAAAGATTTCCGTAAGATGAATCTGCATTCCCGGCTTTACCTCGGAAAACACCGTAGGCCCTAAGTAATACCCTTTTTCGTACTTCGGAACCTGGAAATTCCTTCCATCCAGAAGCAACTTCGCCCCTTCTCGGATCCCTGCGTCGATCATCTTCAGAATAAACTCTTTGGCCTTAGCCGAAATTACCGGTCCCATCACCATCGCCTCATTGGCTACCGCAGGATCTAAAGGATTGGTAACAATAACCTTTTTTGCTGCCTCCACAAATTCTTTACATACTGTCTGATAGGTCTCCTCTCCCACACACACAATAGCCGAAGCTGACATACAGCGCTGGCCTGCACAACCAAAACAGGAAGTTATCATATTCCGGATTGTGTCCGGAATAGGAGCATCCGGCATAACCACTAAATGATTCTTCGCACTCCCCATAGCCTGATACCGCTTGCCCGCTGCCGAACACCGCTTGGCCACTTCTAAACAGGTCTTGGTAGATCCCACCAACGACACCCCCTGTACTAGGGGATTTTCCATAAAAGCATCCGCCACAGTCTTGTCTCCATTAACTAGATTGAACACCCCTGGAGGCAGTTGGGTCTGTTCAATTAGTTCGGCAATATAGTTCATGGTGCAGGGAACCTGTTTGGAGGCCTTCAATACAAAGGAGTTGCCTGTAGCAATAGCATAGGGCAGAAACCAAAAGGGTACCATAGCCGGAAAGTTAAAGGGTGCTATCATAGAAAACACCCCCATCGGGAGCCGCAGAACTTCCCCATCCATATCAAAAGAAGCACCTATCAATTTGTCTCCTTGCTGCAACATCGGCATTCCACAGGCTACTTCAATGTTCTCAAATACCCGTTTCATTTCTGCTTGCGCATCCGGCAGGGATTTTCCCATCTCCTCCACCAGGATTCTCGCAATCTTTTCTTCCTGCTCCTCCATCAGGGCAAGCAGTTTGTAGAGATACTTCACCCTTCTAGCTACAGGTACATTTTTCCAGCTAAGGTAGGCGGTATGGGCTGCTTCAATCGCAGCATTCGTTTCTTCCTTCGATGTTAAAGGAACTTGGGCAATTACCTCTCCCGTGCTAGGATTTTCTACATCCAAATAAGGGGCACCCTTAGGATCTACCCATTTCCCATTCACATAATTTTTTAGTTTTCGTATAGACATTGAACTACCTCCTACTCTCCCCTGATATCGGGGTCAGGTGTATTCCTACGCATCATAACTTACAGTTCCAATGTTCCAGCGAGGAACATTTCTATTGTTACCAGGGCGTCTACCCTGGGCTTTATCACCAAGATACGGCCTCTCATAGTTATACTCGAGTAACCAATTGTCAAGATCACCTGGGCGTGCTTCTAAGTATTCATAAAGCTTCTAACGAAATACAAACTATCCAACCTTGAAGCGGTATCGGTCGGGGAGAGGAATCTAGGGGTAAGAGGGAACTGGCTGAATTGAACGTTAAAAAGACAATAGATGCCCGAAATTGGGGAGTGCCTCCCAAAACTCCGAGGCTTTGTATTTGATAAGAAAGGGAGAACCTAATTCGTTACGAGTTAAAGAAAGGATGGGTGCATGGAAATATAAGCCCTCCTATAATCAGAGATCGAAGGCCCTGTCTTTAAACCCATACGAACCAACAGCCCGATTCTGCTCAGCCGAAGTTCCAGGTGCCACAAAAAGTGCTTAAGGCGGTTGCCTTCGATATACTGTAACACCTGTTGGAGAGTGTAGTCTGAGCCCCCCTTCTCTCCCCCTTCCGTCTATGGGTAAGCTAAAATAGCCTCTATCTGGTCCATAGTCTGCCCCTACCTATCTACCGCTAGCAGACTCCTTTGTCCAGGCTCTCCTCACTCCTCCTTTCGACTGCTTCCCTTAAAAAAACAGTGGTATATTTCCGGCTACCCTCAGAATCTTTGACTTTCAACCAGTGAAGTAGTACACTTAATGTTACAAAACTACTTACAGTATTAGAAAGGAGCTCAATATGATAAGCAAAAAGATGGAAGAAGCGTTAAATCTGCAGATCAACAAGGAAATGTACTCAGCCTACCTCTATATGGCTATGTCTGCCCAATGTAGTGAACAAGCCCTGGATGGGTTTGCCAAATGGTTTATGGTGCAGTATCACGAAGAGATGTTCCACGCCATGAAAATTTACAACTATCTGATAGATCAAGGTTCTTCTGTTAAACTACAAACTATCGAAGCCCCTAAGGAGAAGTTCTCCAATGTAAAAGCTATGTTTGAAAAAACCCTAGAGCACGAAAAAACAGTAACCGCCAGTATTAAGAGCCTGGTAGATTTAGCCAAAAAGGAAGACGATCCCGCCACGGAAATATTCTTACAATGGTATGTTACCGAACAGGTGGAGGAAGAGAAAAATGCTATGGACATCCTCCAGAAGTTCCAGATTCTAGGCAAGGTGGAAGGCCCCGGCCTCTTGCAGTTTGATGCAGCTTTAAGGGGACGCAAACTTACCGTTCCTTCAGATTTCTCTGAGAAATTAGAGGACTAAGCCCCTCTACATGGATAGACACCGCCCCTAGATCTTCTTCGACTTTTCCCCGGATAATGTAGGGGCGGGGTTCTTCTAATGTATGTCCAAATTGCTCGTACGCTTTTGGAAACAGTATAGTTTCATATATTTCCGTTTCATCTTCAAAACTTACAAACTCCATCGGCTTCCCTTCCCGGGTAAAGATTTCCTTCCGGGTTACCGGCCATCCTACCATTTCTACCCGTTGTCCTACATACCGACGTAGATCCTTCCCCCGAACCTGCCTATACCGGGAAGGTATAGGCTCCCAGAGCTTTAGTACATGCGCATCTAACAGGAACCCTAACCGGCGGAACTCTCCCTTCCACCGTTCTCTCCTTTCCCTTGCATCTTGCTTCGACTCCGATAGGGAAAAAGTCGCCCCAAACAGCGAACTCTCCTTAGCCTGGGCACGCCGATGGCTTGCTTTTAACAGCGCCCAGAGTTGCTTGGAAGGAGAAAGATCCGGAGCAATAGAATCAAACGCGCCCACAGAAACAAGAGCTTCCGCATCTTCCCCCTGTACATTAACCCTTGTAGCAAAATCTTCCAGACTCGAAAAAGACCTTCGTTTTCTTTCTGCAAGTATTGCTTCTACGGTTTCCCTGTGAAGTCCTTCTACCTCTACAAATCCCACTCGTATCTCCCTACCCTTACCTCTGTAGGTATAGAAGCTATGGTTTACATCCGGCCCTAATAGGGTAAGCCCCATGCGACGGGCTTCGCTAATATAGGCAGCAGGCGTATAGTACCCTCCCCGGTTGGAAAGGACCGCAGCCATAAATTCCGCCGGATGGTGAGCTTTCAGGTAGGCTGACTGGAAGGAAACCATGGCATAGGAAGCAGAATGTGCTTTACAGAAAGAGTATCCTTCAAAGGAGAGGATCATCTCCCACACTCTATCGATAGTGGGTCTAGGCACACCCCGATTAAGCGCCCCTTTGTAAAACTGCTCTCGGTATCGGGATAGATAGGCTTCCTTGTTTTTTTTGGAAAGAATTTTCCGAAGCCCATCCGCATCGGCATTGGAAAAACCTGATAGAACCACCGCTGCTTTGGATACATCTTCCTGATAGCAGAGGATCCCATAGGTTTCCGATAAAATACGGTCTAAATCCGGATGTAAAGGCTCATACGGTTCTCCTCTGAGCCTGCGTACATACAGGTTGATAAACCGATTGGCTGCAGGACGGATAATGGAAGAATGAATAACCAGGTGTTCGAAATCTCCTTTTCCGGTTTTCATTTGCAGTTGCCGCATGGCCGGAGATTCCACATAAAACACTCCCATAGTGTCTCCCCGGGCCAGGAGCGCTTGGGTAGCCGGATCGGTTGTTGGATCGTTAAACCCTTTTCCTACCTCTATACCATTCTCTTTTAGGTTTTCTAGCGCATCCCGAATTACGGCTAAGGAGCGGTTTCCTAGAAGATCGATTTTTACCAGGCCTGCGGATTCTACCCCCTCCTTCTCCCAGGTAACAATCCGTACCCCTTTGTCGGCGATTTCGATGGGAACATAGGTGTCTAGGGGTTGAGGAGTAATGATTACCCCTCCGGAATGCACACTGAGGTGCCGGGGTAAACCGGTAATCCGCTCGGCGATCCGGACAATCTCGTTCCAGGGAGAGGACAAAACTGGCAGAGTTCCACCAGGCGACCGTTGAGACAGCGATCTTCGGGACAGATTTCCCTCGTACCTCCCTATGCCCACCGGTTTTTCGCCTTCCACATCTGAAGCTGCGGCCTGCCCTCCCTCTCTCTGGAACTCCTCCGATGCCCACCTACCCCGGAAAAGAGTCTTCTCAAACGCGGTAATTTCCCCTTCGGGGATTCCGAAGACTCGAGCGGTATCACGTAGGGCAGAGGGAAACCGGTAGAACACATGATTACACACCCGGGCACAGTGATCCATACCGTACTCTCTAAACACCTCTTCGATAATCCCATCCCGCTCATCCCAGGCAAAATCTACATCGATATCCGGAGGATCGGAACGGTCCAGGTTTAAAAACCGCTCGAAGTACAGATTGTGTCGGATAGGATCGACATTCGTAATGCCCAAACAGTAGGCCACTACACTAGCTGCTGCACTGCCCCTCCCACAGGTGCGGGAACTGCGGCGGACTATGTCTGCCACAACAAGGAAATATTCGGCAAAGCCCTTTTGCGCAATAATGGATAGCTCATACTCTATTCGAGCTAACACCCCCTCTGCCACTTCCCCATATCGTTCCTCCGCTCCCCTTAACACTTTCTGCCGTAGTTCGGCCAAGTGTTCAGAAGACGAAGCCCCCTGAGGGTCGCATCCCCGAGCAAGATAGGTGGCAAAGGGCGAGGCTCGCGACTCAGAATAAGGCGTCTGCTCCGGTTTGCCACGGTGACCAGAGTATGTGGCAAAGGCCGAAGCTCCCAGCTCAGCCACCCGCGCCCCATCAGGGTCGCGCAGGGCACCCTGGCGTGTAGCAAAGCACGCCTCTCCTGAAGCAGCAAGCGGTACCGGAGTAGGCTTAAAACGAGCGGGTGCCGACCCATGATCCGGAAGCGGTACCAAAGGGGGATTAAAAGGGGAATTAAAAAAAGAATGCATGGCCTCATGTTCTGCAAGAGGCGCCAGGGTGGGGACAGACGGAACAGGCGCCGTTCCTTGTTCTGCCGGTAACGCGGCGGTGGTATTTCCCAAAGGGGACAATGCCTTATGCTCAGAACGTAACGGCGAGGGAGAGCCAGGTTGGGCAAGACATACCGTATGGGGGAGCCTAGGAAACACAAACCCTTGAAATATTTCCTGAAACGTACATCGCTCCGCCAGGGCTTGGGTAGCCTCGATAACCTGGGGGAAAATAGAAAAGCGGGTAGCCATCTCTTTCGCTGGCAAAGCCTCCTTCCACCCGCCACCGAACTCCCTTGCTCCTGCACCTCTAGGGCCTGCGCCTATTTCCCCTAGAGCTTCCCGCCGCTGAATTGCCTGTAGCACCTGATGGACTTCCCTGTCCTCTGGCTCAAAACATAAAATTTCCGGGGCTGCTACAGAGGGGAGTTCCATATTTCTAGCGAGTCGGTACAGAGATCGATCTAAACCAGACAACCAAACCGAGAGATCCTCCACCTGAGACTTCCAAAGGGACAAAAGCGGCGGGTCACGACATAGGATAGCGTTTCCGCTAGCGTACCGAGGGATTTCTTCGGCTAGCCGAAAGGTTTCTTCTTTCAGTTTCCTTTGGGTAAGCAGGCTACACAAATTAGAAAACCCTTGCCGGTTTTTTACTAGCACTGCCACTTCCTGCGGGCCTTGTTGTAGGGTAGCGCCCAAGATGGGCCGCAGGCCCTGTTCCCGGCAGGCTTCGAGAAATTCGTGTACGCCATACAGATTATTCCGATCCGTCAACGCTGCAACCCGGTATCCTAAGCCATGGAGCCGGCGAACCAGATCCTGCGGCATGCGGGTTCCGTAGAA
>JBDNDI010000122.1:0-7453 GCA_046719195.1 Spirochaetales bacterium
ATTGACTACCTATGCCTTAGCCAGAACCCCGCCCGATATTCTAATCCAGGTCTCTAAGGAATGTGCTACCGTATTCGAGTTTTATCGGGCCGCAGAACTTATAGAGTACGGACGAAAGGTTTGTGCAGAGGCCCTGGATAGGTACGAAAGGAAAGAGTGAAATTCCCCTGTACAGGGCCTGTATCCTTTGATATTATCATGCCATGACACATAACCAATACTTCAACGGCAAAGTCCAAAGTCTTGGATTTAACGGCCCCGAAGGCCCTGCCACGGTAGGGGTAATGGAACCGGGTACTTACACTTTTCAGACGAAAGCAGAGGAACGGATATCCATATTTACAGGAACCTTAAAAATTAAACTCCCAAACAGTTCTGACTGGCAACCGGTGGAAGCAGGGGACTCTTTTACCGTACCTGCTAATTCCTCCTTCGAGGTAGAGGTATCTTCGGATACTGCTTACATTTGTTTTTATAAATAAATAATAACTGATTTTATAGATAGCCGCTAGCGGTGCGAATTGTATTAATACTTCCCTGGGCTAAATCCAGGAGAAACTCCAAAAGACACCGTTTTAACGCACCTAGAGATGCCTTATCTAAACCAATAGATAGGGCTGCCGTAAGGGGCAACCTCCGTGTGTGAGCTAGGTACGAAAGGGCACCCGGAGGCACCTCCCTATCTTCGGGTAAAGAACAGCGTTTACAAAAAAATTCTACATACCCGCTTCTAAAAAAAAACGGTTCCATCCTCTTTCGTTCGGTTCCGCAGGTGCTACAGTAGGACAGATTGGGAGATAGTCCTGCTCCTTCTAAGTACCGGTATAAGAATTGTACTAGTAGAGGGGAAAGATCCTTCTCTGCAACGGTTTCTAGATGAGAGAGGGTGTCCAAAAGCAGATCAAACACGCTTGGTGCCTCGCCCCCAAACGTTTTTAGTACCGTTTCTAAGTATAAAGAGGCCTGAAAAAAACGTTGTACACTTTGACGAATCAGTGGAAAACAGTGCCGGCAATCCATATCTGTAATTTTTATCCGATCTTTAACCGGGTCTCGGTAAAGGTAGAGGACTCCTGTACATAGTGGATCGGTGATTGTGCGGAGTTTCCCTTTGGGAGAATACGCGCCAAACGCAACTGCATCTACAAGCCCTAACTCCGGGGAGAGGAACTGTACTCCTTTGTGGATTTCCCCCATTCGATAGGTTCTTAAAATAATCCCTTCGGTGTGGAAGGATCGACTCAAATTACCTATTCCTTTCCCGATTATGGATCTGTTCCAGGATCGCCTGATAGGTAGCCCGATCCAGAGGGTACTTGCGGTGGATCCATACTCCTAAAAAGCACAGGGTAGCAGGTAACAGGCTGGCTAAGAAACGGATACCCCCTAAGGCAGAGGTAGACTGAACCATTTCCTGCGGCCGATATTGGGTGAGGGAAAGTACAAGACCCGCTAGTAAAGAGGCCAAGGCTTGTCCGGTTTTGCTAGCGAAGGTCCATACTCCATAGTACACTCCTTCTCTACGTATGCCGGTTTGGGCATAGTCCCACTCCACCACGTCGGGTAGGATAGCAAAAGGCATGGCGTACTGAACGGAAAATCCAATACCTGCGGGAATCATAAGCAGGTATGCACCCTGAAGCGGCAGCCGATGTCCCCAGAAATAAAACCCTATTAACGTGCAGGCAAAGATAAGCATTCCTACATTGTACACTTCTTTTTTACCAATTTTGCGGGAAACCCATATCCAGAAAGGAATACAAAGTAAAGCTAGGGTTAGAAGAATCATGAGAGCAATTTGAAACCCTGTCTTATATTGATAAATATATTCAAAGTAATAAACAAGGGCACTTTGTATAAGAGTAATCCCTCCGATATGGAGAGTCCAGGGTAACAGCACTCTAAGAAAAGGTTTCTGGATTAACACTTCTCCCACTTGCTGTAGCCATCCCATCCTCGGAGAAGTAATATTTCGTGCCTTCTCTTTACCCACCATTACTACTGTAAGGAGGCTCGAGAATAGCATAATACCTCCTAATACACCGCCGGCTAAAAACCATCCCTCTTTCGCAGAATCTCTTAATTGTACAAGCGGTAGAACAATACCCGCGCCTAAAAACGTACCCCCTAGGGCAAAGAACTGCCGATATCCATTCAAAACAGAACGTTCATGGTAATCTTCGGTAAGCTCAGGAGTCAGTGCACCATAGGGAATACTAACGAAGGTGTATGCCGTATTTACAAAACAATAGGTACCTACCGCCCATAGAAATAGGGACACCGTTCGAGTAAAGGAGGGAGAATGAAAAAGCAGAAGCATGCCCCCTAAGAGAAGAAAAGCTCCCGCCACCATCCAGGGTTTTCTCCGGCCCCAGCGAGTCTGGGTTCTATCCGAAAGCACACCTACCATTGGATCCGTAATCGCATCCCAGAGTTTTCCGATTAGAAGGGCGGTGCCTGCCAAAGCCGGGGGTATACCCACTGTATCGGTAAAATAGTAAAGCAGATAAAACCCCATGGTGGTAAAGAACAAATTTCCCCCTAGATCACAAACACCAAATCCCACTTTTTGGGAAAATGTTAAGGTCTTTTTTTGTATTCTCATTCGCCTATTTTACTATATCATGTAATAAAGCTCTTGCCACTCCTCTTTAGAATCTGTATATTATGCCTAGTGGTTAACGATCGTTCGGTAACCTAACAATTTGTAGGAACAGTACATCCGGCCCTAGAAAGAGATATGTAGAATGGACAAAAAAAACACGATTTTGGATGCAGCTTTTGAAATTTGGGGCAAGTCGAATTTTACCCAAATGAGTCTCACTCCCATAGCGAAGCATCTAGGCATTACAAAACCTGCTCTTTATAAACATTTTCGAAGCAAGGAAGAGTTGCTCCAGGGTATGGAACGCCGGTTTTTAGCCGGGTATGTGGCTCTTCACCAGGAGTTCTTTCGGCAAGGGGAGCAGAAAGACCTAAACCTAGTCGTTCGTTTATTCCTGGAGAAAGTCCTTGGTTTTTATCTAAATAACCCATACTACCTTTCCTACTTTTACGTTTGGTTACTCCACACCCGTTTAATAGAAAAACCAGAGCTTATTGCTGTCTTTCAAGAGCAGAGAAAAATTTTTAAAGCCCTTCTTGCTCCCTTAGGATTAGCAGCCACCGATTTTGAGTTGGACAGCCGTCTACATTTTCTCTATATATCCACGACCTTTTGGGTTTCCACCCTGTTTTGGAAAAATTGTCATCCTACAGACACCGTATCCTGGAATGCCCCTCCTCCGAAAGAGGAAATAGAAAAGGCTTTACAGCGTTGGCATTCCTACTGTCTTACAGGACTGTTAAAAGGTAATGTAGATGCTTTTACTTATGAAACCATAGAAAACAAGGTTCAACTACCTCCGGTTCCTAAACGAGAACATGACCGGATTTTTCAAGCCATTGTAGATGTGTCTGCTGAAGTGGGCATACGGCAAGCCTCGGTGGATCGGATAGCAGAAAAATTAGGAATGTCTAAAAGCAGTTTGTATTCCCACTTTCGGAATAAACGTTCTATGTTCGAAGCCTTGCTGAGGGAAGAACAGCGGTTCCTGTTAAAAGTTTTAAAGGACCAGATGCCCCTGTTATCCGGTTTCGTGGCTCAGTCCTATGGGTTTATGTATTTAACACTTATGCATAATCTGCACAATCCTTCTCTTTTAAGCTTGTTTAACTGGTTTCGTTTTCAGAATATCCGAATGCCCGTGCGTCCGCCGAGTCGATCTTTTATGGAAGAGTATTTTAGTTTCTTTTATCAGGCCCGGGACAGAAAGGAGCTAGTCTGCACAGAAGAGGATTTGCTGCCCGCTGCAGTGCTTCTCCATGTATTAAGTTTTCGCCTGCTGCATGATTCAGGTACCCAAAAGCCGGACACCCTGACCCTTATAAAAAAGCTACGAGCCATGCATAGGCTATACCTGCATGGCCTTTGCACCCCCATACAAGAAGAGGAGATAGTATGAAAAGGCATATTCCCCTATTCTTTACCCTGGTTTTTCCTGCTTTTTTATCCTTTCTTTTCGCTTTGCCCCTGGAAGCGCAATCGGAAAAACAAGACCCGCAGTCTGAAGTGGTAATTGATGTGGACACTGCCCTCGCTTTAGCTCTACGGGCAAATCTGGGCATCGAGTCGGAAAAACTAAACCTGGATATAAAACGAAACGCGAAGGATACTATGTACAATGTGTTTTACCCCAAGATAAATGCCAGTGTGCGCTTGAGCAGGCTCAATCAAGGTCCTTCTTCGGTCAGTACTTTGATACCTGATCCTACTTCGCCTGCGGGGACGTTTAACGGCCTGCCCGTATATGATAGAGTAATCCCTGTAACCATCACCCCCCCTCACCGCTTCTCCCTAGGCACCAGCATCTCTGCGAGCATCGCGTTTTCCTACTCGTTAATTCACGGGATGCGTCTTACCGAGATGGACTACGAAGCAGGTAGAATTAACTTAGAAAAGGCCCGGAAAAAAGTAGAGATAGATGTAAAAAAGACCTTTTACAACCTCCTTGTAATTGACGAGAGCATCCGTTTAGCCGAGCAAAACTACCAGGCTACCCTTACCCGGTACAACCAGGCAAAAGCTAACTATGAAAGTGGGCTGATAGATCAGTACTCCCTTCTTGCAGCAGAAGTTGCAAAAGAAAGCTTACGGCCGGTAATTGTAGAAATTCAAAACGCCTACCAGACTTTACTGCTTTCCTTTAAACTTTTATTAGGTATAGACCTAGATACTCCTATAAAACTGTCCGGATCTATAGATCCGATTATCGAGCAATTTGACATACGAGAGCTGACCTCCCGTTTCCTCACCAATCGTCTAGATATCCAGAGCTTATTATTAGCCCGGCGCATCACTGACGAGGTCTGGAAACTAGAAAAATCTGCGCTTCTTCCCGTGCTCACCCTTATGTATAGCCTGGATCCTACCTTTCAAGGGGATCCTTTTGGGGACTTTTGGTGGGACAAAAGCTGGAAACAACAGAGCGGTATGTTCAGTTTAACTCTATCCCTCTCTCTGGATAACCTTATTCCGCAATCCGCACAGAAAAATCGAATTTACAACGCGGATATAGAGCGGCAGAAAATAGAGGTGCAACTTTCTCAGGTGTTACAAGCCGCAGAGTTAGAAATTCGTCGAATCGTACTAGGATTAGAAAAGTCGGCAAAAAGTATCGAGGTGTTGAAACTTAATGTAGGGCTAGCGGAAAAAGCCAATCGTATGGGACAGGAAGCCTATCGGGCAGGCCTTAAAGATTACTCTCAGATTGAAGCCACCGAAGTAAGCTTGCAGGAAGCTCGCCTGAATTTGCTAAAAGAAAAATACAACTATCTTTCCGGGCTACTGGAACTAGAGAATGCTTTAAACACCTCATTAGAATCTATACGGGGGATAAAAAAATGATTAGAAGAAACAAAAGCTCAGGGAAATATTTCTGGAAGGGTTTTTTATGGAGTCTAGGAGCGTTGTTCCTAGTCATCGTAACTAGCTGTAAACCTCAGATTCCTGAAGGGTCCCAAGCCGGTGTAGGGGGAACAAGCGCTGAAACTAAGCAAGGCCCAACCCCGGATAGAGGTCCCACCCGGGGAGAAGCAACAGAACCGGTTAGCCAGGTATTTGCCGTAACCACCACTAAAGCGGTGGCTGGAGAGTTAATAAATTATCTTGAACTAAATGGGGATGTGCTGGCTAGATCTACCGTAGATATCTTTCCTGATATTGGAGGTAAAGTATCGAAGTTGTTCATCAATGTAGGAGACAGAATCGAAAAAGATCAGGTAATTGCGGAGATCGATCCTTCCCGGCCTGGTATGGTCTTTGTTCCTAGCCCGGTGAAGGCCCCTATTTCCGGCACTGTAACTAGTATTCCCGTGTACGTCGGTTCCACGGTTTCTCAGGCCATGCCAATTGCCCGATTAACCACAAAAGAAAATTTAGAGATTCGAACCGAAGTTCCTGAGCGATTTATCGGTTCGGTACAGCCTGGACTAGAAGCCTTTGTCTCCTTCGTAGCTTTTCCCGGTGAAGTGTTCCGCGGTACGGTTACAGAATTAAGCCCCCTGGTAGACCCTCTTTCTCGTACCCTCGAGGTAAGAATCCGTTTAAACCGACAGGATACCCGAATTCGTCCCGGTATGTATGCGGCTTTACGCCTTATAACCGAGCGTAAACGAGGAGTGGTAAAAGTTCCTGTAGATGCCTTGGTGCGTCGCTTCGGGGGTAGCTTTATCTTCGTGGTTAAGGATGACCCCTCTGCTTCTACGGGCAAACGGGTAGAACGTAGAGAGGTAGTACCGGGTATTCAAATTGACGAAAAAGTGGAGATTTTAAAAGGCCTCAGACCAGGGGAGGACATAGTAGTTATGGGACAATCCTTACTTGAGGAAAAATCGGTTGTTCGGGTAGTAGGAGAAGTTCCTCCTTTACCAGTAGCGGATACCATTCCGTAAGGGAGAAGGCTTATGATTGCGAAAACTGCGGTAACCCGACCTACAACGTTTTTAATTATATTCGTTTTGATTGTAAGTTTCGGTTTATACACCATTACAGACCTAGCGATCGACTTATATCCGGAAGTTACTCCCCCTGTACTTCTCATATTTACGAACTATTCCGGAGCCGGTCCCGAAGAAATCGAAAAACTTATAACGCGCCCCCTTGAAGGTGCTTTAAGCAATGTGGCCAATATAGAAAAAATTGTGTCCATTTCCTCCGAAGGTTCTAGCCAAATTACCCTTCGCTTCACCTTTGGCACAAACATGGATGAAGCTACCAACGATGTTCGGGACAAAATAGAAATGGTAAAGGCATCACTTCCCGAAACAGCCACCACCCCGCAGATCTTTAAGTTTGACCCGGCCATGATCCCTATTCTGTTTTTAATAGTGCGGGGAGACCGAAGCCCTGAAGAGCTAAAACAGATCGCGGAGAAATATATAGAACCCCGATTGGAACAGATAGAAGGCGTGGCTTTTGCCGGAGTAAGCGGAGGAAGGGATAGGGCCGTAATGGTCGAAGTTTCCTTAAATCGATTGGAGGCTTATAATCTTACCCTTACTCAGATCTCTTCCATGCTCCGGGGGCAGAATGTGCAAATAAGTGCCGGTAGTATAGATGAAGGTTCGAAAAGCTACCTTATACGCACAAGTGGAGAGTATCGGTCTATTGAAGAAATTAAAAACACAGTAGTAGCGTACCGAACTTCTCCTACCCTTATGGATGGAGGGGTGCGAACTGTAAAGCCCATACGCCTCCGGGACATAGCCAATGTGTATGATGGATATAAAAAGGAGACTTCGGCTGTATTAATCAATGGAAAGCCCGGTGTCTATATAGTGGTACAGAAACAAAGTGGAACAAACTCGGTCCAGGTTACCGATAACGTACTACAGCGTTTACCCCGGATTAATC
>JBDNDI010000123.1:0-7403 GCA_046719195.1 Spirochaetales bacterium
GCTTCGAGAAATCGGGCAGCCATCCAGAGCTGGGTGGGGAGGTTAGCAGTAGCCTCGGGTAATATTCCCATGCCTTTATAGGCTAGGGTATGCAGGGTATCTACCAAAGCTACCCCTAAATACCCTATTGCCACGATTAAGAAGGAACCCTGACGGGAGTACCGATACGTCTCCCATCCCACAATAAAAAGAGCTGCTGAAACTATAATCGCAACCAGTTCGAGAATAGCATGCAGGGCTAAAAAATTGATAATCTGCAGATTATATAAAACATCAATAACAATCAGGTGCCCTAAAAAAAACAGGTAAGTAGGTAACCTTTTTTTCATTTAACTTCCCTTGTTAAGCTTGGCAAAACTCACTATTTCGTTGGGAATGTTCTCTAGGGAAACTATTTTCTGAGTGGCCTGGAGGTCTACCGCTGCCTTGGGCATACCCCATACTATAGAAGACGCTTCATCCTGAGCCATTGTTAAGGCTCCTGCCTCTTTCATAGCCAGCAGTCCCTGCGCTCCATCCTTTCCCATACCAGTTAGAAGAATCCCTAAAGCGTTTTTACCCACATGCCGGGCAATCGATTTAAATAATACATCCACTGCCGGCCTTTGGAATTGAATCCTCTCCCCTTTGTGCAAGTGAATAAATAAACTCGCTCCTCTACGGACAACTTCCATATGGAACCCTCCAGGGGCGAGATACACGGTACCCATCTGTACAAGTTCCTCCTCTTCTCCTTCTTTAACCGTTAACTCGCAAAGGTCATTTAGCCTATGGGCAAATTGAGTGGTAAACCCCTCAGGCATATGCTGCACTATCACAAGGGGGGGTAAATGACGAGGAAGTTTCCGTAAAATAAACTCTAGTGCCACGGTTCCCCCGGTTGATGCACCTAAAGCAATAAGTTTCTCTGTGGTGGCTACCTGAGTTAACAGATTGGAGGTGTTTATACTAGTCTCTATAGGCTGGGTTTGCGAAGAGAGAGAGGAAGGCTTGTGGAACTGGGAGGGTTTGGAGGCTGGTGAAGCAATAGAATTAGCGGAGGCCTGTTGCTTGTCCTTGACAAGTTGGACGGTTTTAACTTGGGCTGCGTATTTTCTTAGAAAACTATCCCTTCCTTCATACGCTAGACGAATTTTTCGGAGCACTTCTTCCTTTACCTCTTCTACGGTAATGCTGCCCCCAGGTTTATTTACCACATCAAACGCACCTAACTCTAGAGCCTTTATAGCCGCATACGGGTCTTTGGTAGTAATGGAACTGACAATAATAACGGGCAAAGGATAGTAATGCATAAGCCGTTCTAAAAAGGTAAGCCCATCCATTCGGGGCATCTCGATATCCAGTGTAATAACATCCGGTTTATCCCGCACAATCTTGTCCCGTCCCACAAAAGGATCCGGAGCAGTACCTACAAGTTCCATATCGGGCTGGGTAGCTATGGCAGAGGAAAGCACATCCCGCACAATAGCGGAATCGTCAATCACTAACACCCGTATTTTATCCACAAAGCCTCCTAGTTATATATTGGGATTGTACAAATCCTCAACCATTAGTTTTTCTAAGCTAGTTACGTGGAGTTTATTAGTTGCCGTATTGTACAACACTCTCCTTCCGTGCTCTCCACCGGTATGCATGTGTAACACGCGAATTTTTTCTTTGCGGAGTATCGTTATTGCCGTATCAATATTTCTGTCTCCAATAAAAAAGATTTCCCGTTCATCAAACACTACAAAAGCCCCCCCAATTATGGAAGCTAAAAGATCTTCCCGCCGAGAACCATTCTTTATTAAAAACCGGTGCAGCAGAGTATAAATGGCAATATTACCGTACTTAGTACTGCTATGCTCCTCAGAAGGAGAAAAGGGAAGAAGGTAGTGACACATCCCCCCCCACTTTTTTTCTTTGTCATACACACACACGGCTACACAGGAACCCAATACGGTTTTTATCACCACGGGATTTTTAGAGAACAGGACTTCCCCCGGCTGTAAAAAGTATTCTTTCAGATATTTCATGCGGTGGTTACGTCCTTTCTGTAGATGGAGTGTTTTAAGGGGGTAAAAGAATGGGATACCCCCACTAAACTTTCCGATAACCCTAACACTAAATAACCTCCGGGTTTTGTTACCTGAAAAATCTTCTGTAAAATGTATTCTTTTTCTTTTGTTTCAAAGTAAATAAGTACATTTCTAAGAAATACTATATCGAAGTTCCGTTTAAAGGGATACGGTTCCATAAGATTCAAGTAACGGAATTGCAAAAACTCTCGCAGAGAAGGACGGACTGTGAAAGTTTTCTCTTCCGGATTAAAAGCAAAGTACCGTTTTAGATACGTATCCGGGACATGCCCCCGGATTCTATGGTAAGGATAGATTCCCTGCTGGGAATAAGCGAGCATTTTATACGAAATATCGGTAGCTAGTATACGAAGGTCCTTCGGTATCCCGTGCCTGCTTTCTTCAGCGCATACCATGGCCATGCTGTAAGCTTCCTCCCCACTAGAGCAGGCAGCACTCCAAAACCGGAGGTACGACTGGGTCTGCGCTTTGGTGCGCAAGTAATAGGCAAGAAACTGAAAATGAATTTCCTCCCGAAAAAAATATGTGTAGTTTGTGGTAAGCACATTGACGTATTCGGTACGCAGGGTACCTACCCTATCAGCCAGAAGAGCTTTGTACAATTCGGAGTACGTTGAAAATGGTTTATCCGGGCCTACCAGCTTTTGAAGCCGGTATTCCATGAGGTATTTTTTATAGTCCTTTAGTGTAATTCCTGATAATTCTTGTAAAAGCTGAGTAAATTGCTTAAACAGGGCATCAGGCAAGGTTGTTTCTTCCGGTTTTGTCTTACTATTTGCATACATGGTAAATAGTATCCGCTAAAACAACGCCTAAAAAAGCACTACACCCTCTGACGCTTCCTGTAGTTTCCCATGCGCCTCTTCTCTATCTATATCTAGGTACTCTTTAAATAATTGATTTATAAATTCCCGCTCCTGATCGGTAGTTACAAAGGAGGCTAATAGTTCTAGCGCCTCTTTCCTGTCCGGACATCCCACACCCCGGCAGAGTTTATCTTCCCGCACAATCTCCTGCACTAGCCCATTGGTCTTCTCTAAAAAGGCCTTCTGGTACTGTATAAGGTGGGAAAGTTCTTCTTTGTAAATAGCAATATTCTGCAGGTTCTGAAAAAAACGCATCAGCATGGCCCGTTCCTGTTCTTGATTACTCTCAATTTGATGTATAGCCAGATCAATATATTTAGTCATTTCTATAGTGGTTTTGTCATACTTCGTAGATATTTCCTTAAAGTGATCGATAACTCCGATAATAGTGGCAAATTCCTGGATCTGTTTTTCTTTATTTTGCGCGACTTCCTGCAGGGTCGACTGGATCCGCTGGCTGATTCGTTTTAAAGTATCTTCGGTATGTTCGGCCAGCCTTCGTAGTTCCCGGGCTAATAGGCCAAATGCGCTAGAGCCCTTTACTTTGCTAGCCTCGATACTCATGTTAAGGGAGATGAGTTTTATCCGGCCTACGATATCGGTTATTTGCTGAAACTGGCTAAAAGCATTTTGCACTTCCTGGGTAGAAGTGTCAAGGTCCCGGATATAGGCATCCCGAATACCCTCTACCTTGGCAAAATACTCTTTTAAACTTTCCTGGTAACTCTCCGTATACACTTCATAGGAGTTCTGTTGTCGTTTGAATTGATGAATTACTTCTTGTACAAACCGGGAGCTGGAGTCTTCCATTTCTTTAATATGGCTCAAACTATCTAACGTATCGGAAGATACTGCATCCCAGCGGTTTGTAGCTACTTGTTGCCATTTATCCGTCAACTCTACAGGTACGTGTATAGAACAGAGACTTTGGAGTCTTTCCTTGTACTGTTTGGCTTTTTGACTGCTGCTCTGTAGTTTTTCTTTTTCGGCACCATACTGTTCCACCACATGGTGCATAACGGTGCAAAGGCTTTCCACCAGATGTAACAGCTCATTAGAAATCTGCATCTGGTCTTTTCCCGGCGCTTGGTTTTTTTCTTGAAGCTCTTTGTCCTTCCCCTTCCAGGTGGCGTCACTTAAACGGGTATGCACATTACTTACCTCGGGTGCCTCGGGGAATAAGGCTCTTACCTTTTCGATAAGGGACCTACCTTTTTGTACTACTATTTTAGAAATTGATTTTAGATACATTTCTTTTTCTTTTTGCTCTTTAAAGATAAAGAAATAAAGCAACCCCAGAGGAATTGGTAGCAGTACCAGGGGCAATAGGAACCATCGGGAACCTGTTCCCCAGATTCCAGCCAATCCGATTAGATAGAGCCCTAGAGAGGTTCCTAAACCTACATACAGGCGTGTTTTTGTCATAGACCTTGCTTTCTCCCTTGGTACCTGCTTTTTCTAATAGTATTTAAAAATCCTTAAAATCCTCTAAAGGGATTTTCTGCTCCGGGGTTATTAATTCTACTTCCGAGCTTGCCCCCCTGGGCCCTTTCGATTCCGGGACTTTCCTTCCTTGATTCTCCCGCCGTTCAAAGGAACCAGCCTCTTCTCGTTTCTCTTCCCTCCTCTGTAATGCCTTACCGGTACCTGTAGCAGATGCTCGCCGTGTTGGGCCCAAAGCGGAGCTAATTCGAGAGGTTCCTCCCCCCTCTCGCTTCCCTTGAGCCACTTCGTTAAGGGTTTGTACCACTTCCCGTAGAGCTTCCACCTGGGCTTGCATCTGTTCTGCAGCGGCCGCCGTCTCTTCGCTGCTAGAGGCGGTCTGCTGCACCACCGTGTTCACCTGACTTATTGCTTTGGTTACCTGGTTTGCCCCCTTACTCTGCTCTTTAAAGGCCCGGGTAATCTCATCCAGCAGCACACTTACCTTGGAAGCAGCTTCACTAACTTTCTTTGAATCTTCTGTCACAGAGCGGGTTCGTTCCGTACCTTTTTCTATATTCGCCACCACACTCTCAATTAACTCGGAAGTTTCGTTGGAGGCTTCTGCACTTTTCTGGGCTAGACTTTTTACCTGGTCTGCCACCACGGCAAAGCCCCTGCCCGCCTCTCCAGCTCGAGCTGCTTCTACCGCGGCATTCAGGGCAAGAATCGAGGTCTGAAAGGCAATGTCATCGATTACTTTGTTGATCCGCACCACCTGCCGGCTCCGTTCATTTATTTCCTGCATCATGGCTAGGAGCTCTTCAGAGCGGAGGCTAGACCCTTTGGCACCTTCAGCCGTTTCCTTCATCAAGAGCTCCGCCTCGTTCACACTCTTCGTGTTGCTTTCGATTATGGATTGCAGCTCTTCCATGCTGCTAGTGATCTCTTCTACGGAGCTGGCCAGTTCACTAGCCCCACTGGATAGTTCCTGGCTGGCTGATGCTATCTGGTTGGCCGCTCCCTCCAGATTGTTCGAAGAGCCGGTAAGATCTTCAGTAGTCTTGTTCAAGGGTCGGGTAATGGAGCGGGAGATCAGGAGGCCCAGGCCAATGGCTAGTACTACCCCCAATGCGCTGACCAGTATCACAATGAGGTTTAATTGTTTTCCTAAACGAATATCCTTTTCCGGGACTTTTACTCCGTAGTAGTCTACTACGTAGGCACTCAATTCACTCAGTTTGTCAATAGTCTTATCTATAGTCTGCCGTTCCGTTCCTAAAATAAGCTGTCGTAGCTCCCGGTGTAGCGCTTCGGCGTTCTGAGGATTGGCCACTACCTTTTGCGCCTGGGCCAGTATTTTATCCGTTACCTCTCTTGCTGCGGTTCTAGCTTTCACGGCTTCCTGATACAGTTTCTCTTCTTCCGGAGTTCTAGGAATCGCTTCATAAGCAGAAAAGGCTTTGGCATACTCTGAGCGGGCATTCTCGATCACTTTTTTCTGATACTCTAGCTCCGCGGCAAAGTTGTCGGGCGAAAGGAGAGATCGTATGGCCACTTTAATCCGCATGAACTGGTAGATACTAAGTCGCAGGTACACAATAGAAGGTATGCTCTCATCTTTCAACTGCAATATCGATTCCGCCAAACTATTTTCCGCGTACCAGCCTACCAGTCCTACAATAACGGTAATAATTGCCACCAATACAAAACCTATCACCAACTTTTTCCCCACGCCCCATTTATTAAAGGCTAGCATACCTTCCTCCTCCTTTATGTTCCTTGTTGTACTACCTGTTCTTTTATCTCCACCACTTCTTCAGTGGTTAAGATACTGTCTAGATTTAAAATCAGCACCATGGAATCCTGGAGCTGCACAATCCCGTACAGATACTTGCTTTTGAACCGGAATCCGATTTCCGGGGTTCTATTCACCGCTGCATCCGCAATATCTACCACATCCTTTACCCCATCTACGGCTAAGCCCACATGGTTCACATCCCGGATGCCCAGGATTTCCACAATAATAAATACAGTCCGATCCGTGTAGGGTTTTTCCGGTAAGCCGAACTTCAGGCGCATGTCTACAATGGGGATAATTTTCCCCCGCAGGTTCACCACCCCTTTTAAAAAGCGACTGGCCTCGTGCAGCCGGGTAATGGGCATGTAGCGGATTACTTCCTGTACCTTAGATATGGGAATTGCATACGATTCTTTTTCAATAGTGAAAATAAGGTATTTTTTAGTTCCTTCACTCATAGTCTGCCCCCTTAGGGTTTCACATACATTTCTACAATTTTCATAAATTTCTCGCCCTGGAAAGGTTTTATAATCCAGCCGGTTGCACCATAGTCCCGGGCCGTAAGCATCTTGGTTTTGTCCGTTTCTGTGGTAAGCATGATAATGGGGGTAGCAGGATCGAACTTGCGAAGTTCCTTTACCAGGGTTATCCCATCCATCCGGGGCATGTTAACATCCAGTACATACAGGGCAATGTTTCCCTGGTTAGCTTTGGCCTTTTGCAAAGCATCTTCCCCATCAAAGGCTTTTAAAATGTTTTCGTATTTGTTCAGACGCAGGGTTTGTTCTACGATAGTACGAATAACGTCTGAGTCATCAGCAATTAAAATGTATTTCACCCTACCCCTCCTTAAGTAATATTACAGTTCCTTAAAAATTACTTAAGCGCCTCTAAAAATCCCTGCATGTCCACCACAAATCCGATGCTTCCATCTCCAAAAATAGTACCACCGGAAAAATAGGTGCATTCCTGAAGCAGGGTATCGCTTAAGTTTTTAATAACAATCTCCTGTTTGCCGATAAGTTCATCCACCACTACGCAGTATTTCGACTGGTCTAGGGAAAAAAGAAGAGATAGGAGTTTGTTTCCATTGGTCTGCGCGCCCGGTTCCTGCTCTTTAAATACCCGGTGGGCCTTAATTACCGGTATGTGTATTCCCCGATGATAGATTAAGGCCTCCCCCCCATTTTCCGAGTGGAGGATTTCCGACCTTTCGATAACTTTTATTTCTTCAAT
>JBDNDI010000124.1:0-7379 GCA_046719195.1 Spirochaetales bacterium
ATTTCTATAGATAGAGATAAAAGCTTGGAGGAAACCTCTTCGCTCGATCGACCCGAGAGAGCTTTTAACTGAGAGCTACTCTTTTTTAATACTTCTGCATGAAGACGTATTACATGATTGGGGTTGTTTACCTCATGGGCAACCGTGGCAGTAAGAATACCTAAGGAGGCTAACTTTTCCGATCGAAGAAGCCTCTCCCGCTGCTCGGCTAATTCCCGTCGGGCCAGGTAAAACACTGCATTCTCTAAACTAACCCTCGCTTGCGCAAGGAGAATCCTTAATACCCTTAGACGGTTGGGGGTAAATGCCCCGGGAATCCAGTTGTTTGTTAAATATACATATCCTACAGGTAACTCATCCCGAACAAGGGCGGTGCAGAACACGGCTTTAGCAGGTTTGCCTGGGGTGACAAAAGTGGAAAACAAAGGATCCATGGACGCATCCTGCACTATTACCTCTTCCCCCCTTCGTTGCATAAAGGCCACTATCCCCTGACGCAATGGGTCTTCTTCCAGGTCTCCCGTATCCTTTTCTTTGTCAGGGTCTTGATCGAGTTTGTGTTTCTCATACACCCGGGCGTGTATATTTCTAGAAACGATCCTCGCCTCCACAACCTTAATCTGTTGCTCCACTGTATATTCCAAATATCCATACTCAGCCCCTCCAAACCGTACCAAAAGGGAGAGGATTTTTTCTAGCAAAGATTCTAAACGGATCTCTCCAGACAAGGATCGACCTGCAGTCATTAAAGCATCCACTTCAGATCGGGCATCTTCTAGGGGAGTTACTTGAGAGGGAGCATCTGAGATCAGGGAAGTTTGTAAGGCGAACTCCGCATCTAATACTCTAACCTTGGCCTCTGCCCCCCATTGGACATAGAGGTTGCGAGCCTTATCCAGGTATTCTTTTGCTTCCCCATTTCGGCCTCTTGATAGAAGGAAACGACCTAATGTCTCCTGCAGAAGAGCTTGTTCTGGATAGTTAGCGTTTTGTTCCGCTACTTTACAAGCCTTCCGATAGTACCTTTCAGCTTGATGTTCAAACCCCCTGCTAGAAGACAACTCAGCCTGCAAAAAAAGCCTCCGATGCCAGTAGTCCACAGGGCAGTGCCGCGCCCGCCAGATTAATTCTTTTAAAGCTTTCCGAACTAAAGAGTACACTTCGGCTTTCCGTTCTGCTTTTTGCTGCGGAAGACTTCGTAATAGGTATAGGGTCTGGTACCAGAGAAGCATACCCTCGGGATTTAAAGATACTAGGTAAGGCCTCCAGGAGAAATCTTCTGGAAAATCAGCCTCTACTAGGGATACGGCATTAAAATGTACAGCTAAAATGATTTTGGCTCCTTGCATGGTATAGTAAGCACTTAGATCACCGGCTTTCCGTATAGCTTCCATTTCCTGCGCTTCATTAAAATAGGGCTCGGAAAACACCCAAGGGTAATCTGGTTGGATTACAAGGAAATTGTATCCCACCTGCCGGTGACGGCGAAAGGTTTGTTCAGGCCGAGCTTCATGTAAGAGCAAAAGACGATCATAGTCCCCGGAAAGCTCTTTCTCTAATTTCTTTAAGGAAATCTGATAGAAGACCCTTGAAAAGGTGGCCACTGCTAACCCCATGGAGGCATATTGCCAATCTCCACCAAGCAAGCCGGTTTCAAACCCTTTCAGCAAGTTTGGATACGCCTCTCGTAAGGAGTGTTTCCAGTGAAAAATCATAAAATAAAAAATAAATTGCACTTTTGCTTTTAAAAAAAAGCATTCGGGTTGATTTGCCCACCTTAAGGCTTTTTCTCCATATCGGTAACCCGCAAGGATCCTATGCCTATAGGCTCCCTCATACAAACCTCTCAGCACAAGAATTAAAGGATAATAGGGAGAATCCTCCACTTTTGAGAATTGGAGGGTTAGGTTTTGCAAAATATGAGGCAAGCGATCTCCCCGGGCCAAATATACAGGGGTTAACCCCCGGGAAAATACTCTGACTACCGCTTCCGCCCTATCTTTCTCCTGCGCCTTCAGCCTTTCTCTTTTCCTAAAGAAAAGAGGCTGCACTAGAGTAGCCCAAGCAGAATGCAAAAGTAAACGCAATTGACCATAGGCAGCACCGAGGGTTGTTATCGGTTTTTCTGATATGCCTAAGCGGGAAAGAAGATCCAAACATAGATCCGCTGCTTCCTGAAGTTTGTGCTGTGCCATGTATTCTTCGATTTGTAATTCATACACCGGAAGGATATCTAGAAAAGAGCTTCCTTTCCGGAGTAACTCTTGGGCTAAGGCTTGCTGCACTTCAGTTTTATGCAGAAGAAAAGCTAATTCCATTCCCTCCCTATACAGCATCAAAGAAGAGGAATACCGGATATTCCAGTCAGAATCCTTTTGAACCTTGAAGGCTGCCTCTATAAAGATCCAGGCCGCTTGAAAATCTCCGGTTGCTTTCATGGACTGAGAGACCTGCAATTCCAGCTCTCCTACAAAAATCCGCTCTTCTTCCGAATCCACTAGGGAAAGACAACGAGCATACTGTTCGGCAACCCTTATGGGTTTGTCTTTCATTAAAGGAGTCTTTTTCTGGATAGTTCGGGCAAGAAGAATATGTATCTTTTGTCTATCCGGTTCTTCTAATAACGCGGAGGCAATTTCTCGTAGCGTATCATGGGAAAACCGATAAGAGTCTCCCTGCACCTGCTCAAGTAATCCCCGCTGGATTAAGCCCGGGAGCCAGTGCAAAACTTCCTCTTTTGAAAACTTGCCTGCTTCTGCCAGAACTTCGGCATCGATGGAAGAGGTAAAACAGGAAGCTAGTTCCAGTATCCTTTGTTCCTGTGGTTTTAAAGATCGGAACACCCTGATCAAAAACTCATTTACTTCCCGAGTATTTGGCCAGAGATAATGAACAGGTTCCTGGAAAACCCAATTTCCTGTATGTACATTGAAACTGAGTATTTCTCGGTAATGCAATTCTTCTAGCCAGCGATGTACATAGAGTGGGGTTCCTCCAGTTTGATCATTAGCTAGGCTTGTTAATCTATCTAAGGAGGTTCTTTCCAACCCTGGAAGCACCGAAGCTAGAAGCTGGTGGAGCTCCCCTTAGGTGAAGTGATATAAAGTCAGGCGGGATTGGGAATCAAAGGAATACGGGATAGATCTTGAGGTGAACAAAAGGAAAAACCGGGGAAGGCGCAAATCCAACAGGTATTGGCAAAGCCCGATGGCGCCCTCTCCTGCCCATTGAAGATCATCTAAAAAAAGAACTATCCCCCTCCAATGTTTGCTTACTTGTTCAAACAAGGAAGCAACCGCCGTGTATAACACCTGACGATGTTCAACTAGATTTAGAACAGGATTAAAGGTTAAAAAATGTGCAGTTTTGGCTTTCGGAAGCAAAGCTTTAAGTGCCGGTACCCAAGAACATAGAAAACTCAGCACGGGATTGGGAAGTTCGCCAAGACAAGTTTCTAATGTACTATATTCTGCAGAAGATACTAGTTGAGCTTTTTTTACAAATAGCTCTAAGGCGGACACAAAACCGGTATACCCTCCTACTGTTTTCTCTGAAAACTTTCCTTCCAGCACCCACCACGAATGCGTGTCTATCCCTTTTAGGGTTTCTTTCACCAGGGTGGTTTTTCCACTACCGGCTCCCCCTTCCACTAAGCACCCCCCACCCTCCACCTCTGCTTGCTGTAGCCATTCCCGTACTTGAGCCTGCTCCGTCACTCTACCCCAAAATCCCAGCTGGATGCGGGGCGGCGGATCGGTTTGGCCCGGGGAAAAAATCTCGTTCGTTTTACTTGCTTCTGTTCGTTCCAACCGCTTAAGCTCTCGTATTAATTCCAGATCCCTTAGAACTCCCGATACACTTCGATACCGACATTCGGGATCGGGAGATAATAATTTCGAACATATTTTCTTTAATGAATCGCCAACAGTCAGAGGAATAGAGTCTTTTACCTTTTCTACAATGAAATAATAAAGGGCACCAAGGGAATACAAATCGCAAAGAGGTAACCTTGAAAGGGGAAGTAAAGTGTCAGGGCTGGATAACTCAGGGCTCACGTACTTTGGATCTTCCCAAGCTATTGAATTCTGAAATCCTTCTGAAAAATTATCTTGTTCGGATTGAGCGTAAGCAAAACCCGAAAGCCGCACCTTCCAATTCTGGGTCTCGTGGTAAGCTAACACCGAATGGGGAAAAAGTCCTAAATGAGCCCACCGCTGGTTATGCACCTGAGCTATCGCTTCCCCTATCCGGTATAAAAGTTCCTCGGGGCTTTCTAAAAGCTCATTCTTAGAAAGCGCGGTCAAAGGCAGACCAGGAAAATATTCCAGCACCAAACAAGAAGCTTTTCCAGCGGTTCTTATTCCCAACGGCTTAAGCAGGAATGGGGTTCCCAATGCAAGAGAAGACCGGTAATCAGAATCTAGTAACTTTCGGCTAAGCTCAAGGGAGGGAGCCGGATACATCCTTACCAGTACTGTCCGTCTTCCTTTTACCCCTTGCTCCTCCGCTCGAAACAGCCTGCCCCCCTCTTCAAGGGATTGTATAAGAGTAAGACTTTCTTGAAGTTCAATTCGTTGTCCCATCGAGTTTCCTAGGCAAGAAAATCCAGCAGGATCTGATTGAATATATCAGGATTTTCTAACTGGGGAGTATGGGAGCTATTAGGAAAAAGGATTAACTTTTTTCTCCATACATCCGGAGGCAAAACCCTCTCTAGGTATTGACGGTTTACCAGTAAGTCCTTCTCCCCGATTCCTACTGCTTTTGGTACAGAAGCCTGGTGAAGCGCCTGTACCTCGTCGTGCAACTCTTCTTGTAAAGACCCGGCTAGAACAGTACGCACCTTTGGATCCGAGATTTGCAGCAACGTCCGAATCAGGGAAGTATATGTATCTTTCGAAGAGACAATTGCCTCTACACATTGGACCTGCTCTTCATTGGACAGGTTGCCCTTGAATAAGGAGGGTAAAGCAGGATGGGGTAAAAAGGCCTCGGTAAGGGAACTCAAGGACTTTAAGGGAGGAGCCGAAAACACAAATATTTTGGCACAAGCTACTCCTCTAGCTAAAGCTTGAAGGGCGAGATGCCCGCCTAGAGAATGACCTACCCATACAGGAGCCTGAAGCTGGAAGTAATTAATAACTTCCCGTATCTGTTCTACACAACCCGACAGCGTATACGCATTATCCGGATCTTTAGCCCGATCAGAATTTCCGTGGCCTAACCGGTCGAAAGCAAGTAATCGAAAGGCCGAACCCACTTCCCCTTCCAATTGAGGTAGAAAAGTTTCAGAACCTTGAGAGTTCCCATGTAATAGAAGCACCGGCATGCCCTTTCCCCCGCTGTCCCGTACAAAAATTTTTCCCCATCGGCCAGGAATATGAGTCTTTTTCACCTTTCACCTCCTTATTATTTAGGAGTTTGAGACCTTATATTACCCGCCTTTGTCTAAGGCGTTTACTCAAAGCCTGAGGGGTTATGCCCAACAGAGCAGCTGCCTCGTTTTGCCGGCCTCCGGTTCGTTGGAGGGCCTCTTTAACCAGGTCATCGATCATATGACGTATGGTAGGCAATTTCGAAGGGAACAGATGGGTAGTATTTTCGAAAGATCCGGACTCGGGTATACCGGAAACTTCTTCTATCAAGGTGCTAAGTAGGGCAGCATCGATGGTCCGGTTTGTACAAAGTACCTGGGCTCGCAAAAGAAGGCTTCGTAATTCCCGGACATTCCCGGGAAAAGGATACCGGTATAGAAGGGCAATAGCTTCGGGTGAAAGAAAGTATGGGGTGTGGGCGTTTGTTTTGTCCTCTAACCAATAGGCACAGAGAAGGGGCAGGTCCTCTTTTCTCTCCCGTAGAGGAGGCACCGTAATTTTAAACGTAGAAAGCCGGTACAGCAGATCCTTTCTAAACTTACCTTCCCGGGATAGAGTTTCTAAGTCCCGATTGGTGGCTGCCACAATCCGAGCGTTACTTCGTTTGGAGGCATCGGATCCGAGGGGGTAGTATTCTCCATTTTCTAAAAGACGTAGCAGTTTTACTTGAGAAGCCATACTGAGATCCCCGATTTCGTCCAGGAAAAGGGTACCTCCTTCGGCGGTGGCAATAAGTCCGGATCGAACATCCTGCGCACCGGTATATGCCCCTGTCTTATGACCGAAAAGAGTGTCCGCTAACATCGAATCCTCTACTCCTCCTAAGTTGGTAGCCACAAAGGCACCTTTTCGGCCACTAGCTTCATGAACAGCACGGGCAAACAGTTCCTTTCCCACCCCCGTCTCTCCTACAATTAGCACCGGCTCCTCCGTAGGGGCTACCCCTTCGATAAAGCGGAACAGAGCCTTCATCCGTTCAGATACAGTAAGGATAGGCTCAAAAGCTTTGGGGTTATTGAGAGAGGGGCTCTGCATTCGTTCCCGAAGTAAGGCAAACTCCTGTTCTCTCTTTCGTACCTCTAAAGCTTTTCGAAGACTAGTTAAAATACGGCCCGGATCTGAGCCCTTAACAATATAGTCATATGCCCCTTTGGACATGCACCGAACCGCGGTGTCCACTTCGCTTAAAGCTGTTACAATAATAACCGTAATGTCCGGGAACTCTTCTTTAAGTTTTTCCAGGACTACCTCTCCGGAAAGGTCGGGGAGGCCAAGGTCTAGCAGGACCACCTCGCTACGCGACTTTTCCACCTGCTGGATAGCTTCCTGACCCGAGTAGGCCTTTTGCAAATTGGTAAACCCTTCCTGCTCTAGCATACGGGTAGTGATATCCACCACAGCTCTATCGTCTTCTACAATTAGAATCGAATGGTTCTGCATGACCTTACTCCCTTAAAAGTACTAAGTTCCTATGTCCCTTACAAGAAAAATCAGCAATATATAGAAAAGAAAAAGGCAATTAGGCCGGACCTTAGCTAAACCAGCCAGGTCCCGGCCCTTTGCCCAGCCTTGCCCCATACACCAACAACCATTCTATTTAGAAGGTCTGAAAGAGATGGCATCCCGTTGTTTTGTCCGGGAGGATACTTGAGCAGCGTCTTCCACTGTTGTATACACATTTGCAGGAAAAGCACTGGAGGAAAGCCCGTTATCCAGGTATATATTCATCTGTCTACCCGTGCTTGCATCCTTTGCCCGGATATTCAGGTAACGTACCCCTGACCCTGAGCCCAATAATACATTAGTGGGAAACTCAACCACATAGTATTGCTGCTGCAAACCATCGCCAGAATTGATAGAGTTATGCACATTCTTCAGTGTGCCAACAATTGCCGGCAAGTGGAAGGCTGTATAATTTGCGTTCGCATAGCGCCAGGTGAACGTGGTGGAGCTTACACTTAGAACAACTTTCGTGTAAGGCCCAGAATCCCCTTCGGGTTCCGG
>JBDNDI010000125.1:0-7328 GCA_046719195.1 Spirochaetales bacterium
TGGAGTTGCCCAGCGGCTAAAAGACGTTCCTTCAATTCCATCTCGAGTTTGTTCAACTCCTTCTCGGCCTGGGCACGCTTTTCCCTTCCTTCTTTTTGAATTCTTAAGGTGTCCTCCAAGGTTGTAATTAAATCGGCATTTACCTGTTTCAAGGTTTCTATTTCTACTATGCCTCGCTCAGCTTCTTCTGCTACCCCTCGGGAGCCTTCTTTTAACAAGGCTGCATTCTGCTGAAGTAACGTATTGGTAGTCTGTGTAACCTCTTTCTGTAATTCTAAAGCTTTTTTTTGACGGAATAGACTTATGGCAAGGACGATTTGATTTTTCCATAGAGGTAAAGTAGTTAAAATAGAACTTTGAATTTTTTCCACCAGCACCTGGTTGTTATTTTGAATTAGTCGAATCTGGGGAGCCATCTGAAGAGCTACCATGCGGCTCAATAGAAGATCGTGAAGTTTCTTTTCAAAACGGTCCACTAAAGCGGTAGCATCCTGAAAACGCTGGGAGTCTACCGGGTCACGGCTTGTCTCTGCCTTAGTTTTTAGTTGCGGAAGAACTGAGTTACGCAGTTCCTCTACCTTGAGTTTTCCTGCGGCAAGGAGAACATCCAGTTCCTTGAGGTATTCGTGATTACGATTGTACAACTCGTCTAATAGTACAATATCTTTCAGTAAGTTTCGCTGGGCAGTTTCTAGCTCTAATACAATATGTTCGATTTGTGTAGCAACTTTTTCATACCGGGTTATAAACTTTCGTACCGAACCTAAAAGATTACCCACGCCTGGTAACCTCTGCCAGAAAGACCCTTGACGACCTAGGCTGCCCACATCCAATTCTTTTATACGTTCTAGAAGATTAGCTAAGATCTGACCTGCCTCTCCCGCATCTTTGTTCCGTATCTCAGCTAGCACCGAATCGGCAAAGGTAGCTATTTTTTGTTGAGCACCCACTCCAAACTGCAGGACCGCTTGAGAGTTACGGATATCGATCTTTGCTGCTTCCTCTTTTGCCTTTGCTAAGGCATCGGGTTCTAACACGGCTAAATCAAAACTAGGTTCGCTCATTTTTCTCCCCCTCAATACTTTGTTCCAACACTTTTAATTCCACGTCTAACTCTAACACATCATTAGCCAAAAGTTTTTCATACTGTTTTTCAAAGACTTCCGCAATATCCTGCAGGCGGTGTTCCACCCGCTTTACCGTCTCCTGCAACCTGGATCCTTCAGGAGTACGTTCGGTTAGCTCTACATACTGGCGCAAAATGTTTCCCACTGCCCGAAAATGATAATTAAGAAAGGACTTTGCTAGGGATATATCCTTGGGATCCCTCTCCACTTCAATTATTATTTTACGGGCAAGGGTAAGAATCTTTTCTGCCTGCAGTCTAACCTGGGGATTTCTGATCTGGCTAATCCAATGTGCCATCTCCTGGACCTGTTGTTTGCCTAACTTTAGGATCTCCTGGTACAGTTGGTTTCTCCCCACCCTTTCTTCATTTGAGGGCTTAGGGCTTAAAACCACCCAAGTACCCAAAAAAACTAGAAGGGAAACCCCTGCTGCCCAAAAAAAAGAACCCGCCAACAGGAGGGTAACTCCAAAGGCCATCCCGCCTACCCCTCCTGCAACAATTCCTGCATATTCCGCTAATCCCTTATGTTTCATGCCCCTATATCCTATCATGCTTCTATATCTTATTATAGATGGAGATGTACACTCCCCAGCCTTGAAACATTTCTCTATTCTTCTATAAGATACTACTAAAAGATACTAAAGAAATTTATTAGGAAGGAGAATTGTATGGAACTCTCACCTCTTCAAAAAGCCCGGTATGCGTATAAGCCGAAAGTTCCCCCTTTGCTAAAAAAAGCAGTTGGGGCCATAAAAGCAGAACTAGGGAAACCTACTGAAGCCTTTTCTGATCGTAAAGAACTTAAAGCTTTATTCAAGCACACCTATGGTCAGCCCATTGCCACGCTAGTGGGCGGCAAAAACCCTAAAGCCACACAAAAAATGAATGTAGGTGTAATTCTTTCCGGGGGGCAAGCACCGGGAGGGCATAATGTGATTGCCGGACTCTTCGACGGGATAAAAAAAGGAAATCCTGCCTCTAAACTTATTGGTTTCTTAGGCGGTCCTTCGGGGATTATAAAAGACAAAGCCATTGAACTTACGTCCAAACTGATAGACCAGTACCGAAACACAGGAGGTTTCGACATTATCGGTTCGGGAAGAACGAAAATCGAGACACCTGAACAGTTCGAAGCTACTTTAGCTACGGCAAAAAAGAGAAAATTAAATGCGCTGGTAATCATCGGAGGAGACGATTCCAACACCAATGCAGCAGTGTTGGCAGAGTATTTTAAAGAAAAGGGAGAGACCATTCAAGTTATAGGGGTTCCGAAAACCATCGATGGGGACTTAAAGAACGAATATGTAGAAACTTCCTTTGGGTTTGATACTGCAGTAAAAACTTACTCAGAATTGATAGGCAATATAGCCCGGGATGCTAACTCGGCAAAGAAATATTGGCATTTTATAAAACTAATGGGACGTGCAGCGAGTCATATTTGTTTAGAGTGTGCTCTTCAAACTCAACCAAATGTAGCTTTGATCTCTGAAGAGGTAGAAGCGAAAAACCAAACCCTCAAAGATATTGTGGAATTTCTCTGCAGTGTTATTGCCCGCAGAGCCGAAAAAGGGGAAAACTTTGGGATAGTTTTGGTTCCCGAGGGTCTTATTGAGTTCATTCCGGAAATGAAGAAACTCATCGCGGAAATTAATGATCTTTTAGCTCACAAAGGTGAAGAGTTTTCCTCTCTTTCTTCGGGGGACAGCCAGATTGATTTTGTAACCCGAGAGTTATCTCCCGAGTCTAGGGCGGTGTTTTCTTCCTTGCCCCGGGATATCCGTGCCCAGTTACTGATGGATCGGGACCCCCATGGTAACGTTCAGGTTTCCCGCATTGAAACAGAAAAACTCCTAATTACCTTAGTAGAAGCACGTTTGAAAGAAATGAAAGCTGCCGGTACTTTTACAGGTAGTTTTAGCAGCCAGAATCACTTTTTGGGTTACGAAGGAAGATCTGCGTTTCCTTCGAACTTCGATGCAGATTATTGTTATTCCCTCGGATACACAGCTTTTCTTTTGGTTGCCAATGGCCTCACTGGATATATCTCTTCTGTCCGTAATCTAGCACGTCCCTACACCGAGTGGGTGGCCGGTGGTATTCCTTTAACCATGATGATGAACCTCGAAAAACGACATGGCAAGGAAAAACCGGTAATAAAGAAAGCTCTGGTAGACCTCAAAGGAAAACCCTTTAAAACTTTTGATGCCAAGCGGGAAACCTGGGCTCTGAAAACTTCCTACCTCTGTCCGGGGGCTATCCAATATTTTGGTCCCGATGAAGTATGTAACAGACCCACCTTAACCTTATTGTTAGAGGCTAAACCCGTAAAAACTCCTGCCCCTGCAAAAAAGAAAGCAAATAAGGAGCAAAAGTCGTTGAAAAAAACGGAATAGCCGCTTTAAATACTTAAGGATGCTGGTACCTAAGCACACTATTGGATACGGCCCGGGCGGATCTGATAGGCATTTAAAAGGGCGACCTGTTGAGCAAAAGATATAAACCTTTCAATTTGCTGGGAAAAGGCAAGGCTTTGAGGGGGCGGATAGGCCGCCTCTCTCCAGGCCTTGACAAAACCAGCAGTAAAAGCATCACCACAGCCGATAGTATTGAGAATCGAAGCAGGATCTAGGGGTTTTGGGACCGCAAGGCGATGAAGTTTTCCTTCTTTGTAATAAAGGGTGTCCTCTTTACCGTTGGTTACTAGAGGATACACTCCCCACTGTTCCCAAATATTAGAAAATTGTTCCTCAACTTTGGGTAAAAGGGAAGGATCCTGCATGTTTTCTTGGATATCCTTAAGGTTTAAAAAAGTTTCCACAAACTCCTTCAAGTTAATCTTAAGCACATGGGGACGAGGCAATAAGGTGGAGAGCAAATCTTGTCCTCGTATATCAAGGATTACCCATTTCCCCTGTTCCTTCGCCTCTTTCACCATATCTGCATAAAGAGATGCTGTATACCCTGGAGACCGGGTTCCACTAATAATTACAGTTTCACACGTAGAGAGCAGATGGGTAAAGTGCTGCCGAATTTCCGAATCCGTTTCCGGCCGAACGGGATACGGCTCTTCCACTAGTTCCGTTGTGGTTTTTCGCTCTTGATTAAGTACAGTTGTGCAGAAACGCACCTCCGAATGAGAATCCGGTGCTACTATCTCTACTCCATCTTCGGCGGCTTTTTTAAGGAAAAGGTCCCGAAACTGTCCCCCTGCATGAGTAAGGTGAAGACAGGGTACCTCTAGTTGCTGGAGCACCCTAGATACAT
The DNA here is from genome assembly GCA_046719195.1 of Spirochaetales bacterium. Taxonomy (GTDB): domain Bacteria; phylum Spirochaetota; class Spirochaetia; order DTKZ01; family DTKZ01; genus DTKZ01. The sequence continues at coordinate 4,394 of JBDNDI010000125.1, forward strand.
TTACTCCTTTGCCGGAGGCATCCAGGTAATACGTCTTGGATCTATTTACTTCTCCTTCGATGAACTTTGCGAAATGAAGGGTTTTTTGTAGAGTGGGGTTTAAACAAACCACTAACACCATGCAGTCTTCCTGCTCCTATAGGTAGAGACGACCGAAGAGAGACTTACTGCAAAAAGAATTAAAACTCCCCCCCATAGCGCATTTCTCGAGGGGGTTTCCCTTAACACAAGGAATACCCATAAGGGGTTTAGTATCGGTTCCAGGGTAGTAATAAGCATAGCCTGAATGGTAGTTACTCCTTTGATTCCTCGGGCAAAAAGAATCGAAGAGAAACCTATCTGAAATATCCCTAGAATAACTAGAGCTATCCAACTTCCCGGAAAAGCAGGGGGAGACGTTTTAACGAGAGCCGGAAGGGAGAAAAAAAACACCAAAAAATGGGACATAAGCACGGACTCAATCGGAGAACCCTCTTTCTGCATACGCATAAAAATAGCGTAAAAAGCAAAGGTAAAGCCGCTTAAAAGGGCTAAAATATTTCCTTCGGTATTCCCTGCTGTAACTTTATCGATAAAAAACAGATAGATTCCGCCGCCAATAAGCGCCAAGCCCACCCAATGTTCCCAGTTCGGCTTTTCTTTTAAAAGCATCCATCCAAATAAGGCTACATATAGGGGAGCACCGTACTGCAGAAGAATGGCATTAGCTGAGGTGGTGAGTTTGTTCGCGTACACAAAGAGAATCATGGTCCCCGCATTACACAAGGCAGCGGCTAGTTGGGGCAGACTAAACGTAAACCGAGGTTTTTTTATCCAAAGTAAAATGGTAACTCCTCCCAATAAACTTCGGATGCCGGCAATTCCTAAAGGAGTCCATTCCACTAGCTTAATAAACAGCCCTCCGATACTCCATAGGATAGAGCATATTACGAGGGCAATAAGCGCTTTAACTGGAGATTGCATATTAGAGTCGATCCTTCAAAATAGTTTCAATATCTTCTTTTGTCAGGGGTATAGGATGGTACTTGGCATCTGTTTTTTCGGCCACTCGTATTAAGTCCTCTTCTGTAAGACCCAATTCCCTTAAGGTAGGTACTTTTGCCTCGTCTACGAATCTTTCTAAAGTTTTAATTAACAGAGCTGCATTTCCATTGTCACTTCCTGCATCCTTACCACTCAACGCCATTCCCGCTCGTGCATACCGTTTTAAAACAGAATTCTCAGAAGGGTCATCCAATCGCATAGCCTTGGCTACGGTAAATCGCGTGGCCGGAACAACCAGAGTTCCACAAATTACCCCATGAGCAAGGGGAAAGAATCCTCCTAAAGGAGAGGCAAGCCCATGAACTACCCCTAGGCCTGCTTGGGACAAGCAGATTCCCGAAGCATACGCGGCAAAAGCCATCCGAGAACGGGCCAGTAGATTTTTTGGGTTTTTAAGCACCTCTAGGAAGGCTCTTCCTGCTAACTCTAATCCTTCTAAGGCAAGTGCATCGGTAAAAGGGTTGGAACGGATCGAGGTGTAAGCTTCTAGCAGCTGTGTGATAGCATCTAACCCAGAAGCAGCGGTAATGTTAGGCGGGCAATTGAGGGTTAATTCCGGATCCACCAGGGCAAGGTCCGGCATATAGTTGTCGTGCCTAAGAGATTTCTTAAACCCCGCAGGACCGATACGACTAATAACTGCATTTTTAGTAGCCTCTGCTCCGGTACCTGCAGTAGTAGGTACAGCAAAATAGGGCAGTCGGGTCCCTGTCGGTTTTTTTGAACCCACCCCTTCCAGATAATCCTGTACAGAACCTTCTAAGGTAAAAAGGGCGGAGACCGCCTTTCCTGCGTCAATTACACTACCTCCCCCTATCGCAACGATACCCTGGACAGGAAACTCAGTTTGGTGAGTTTTTAATTCGGCTACAATACCATCTATCTGGTCTGGGGAAGGCTCACCGGAGACAGAGAATTCCCGTACCTGTATCGAAACCCTCTTAAAAACCTCCATCAGCCACCCATACCGTTCTCCTCGCTTAAAGGAGGCACCCCCTAAAAGTAACCCAATAAAGCGTAGCGATTTCGCTTGTAAGAATTCGGGCAGACGGGTAAACACACCTGCTCCAAAATGCAATTCCGGAAGGCGAGTAATGCTAAAGGGATTCATGAAAACCAAGTGTATCGATTTCTTATCCCATTGCCAATAGGAAGCAGTTATTTTACACTGCTTTCCATGCAGGAAAGAAAAATCCTTGTTCTAGATACCTCTCTACCCGGAAGGCAAGGTCTTGTTCCCGCAGAGGTTTATGCTCATTTGCAAGATTTACCTTTCGGCTTAGAAAGCCCCCATCCCCTAATATTCTTTTATTTAAAAGGGGAAAAGCCAAGCCTCTCCCCCGCCCTTTCCTTTTCCAATCTTCTTTCTTCAATTCCAAAGGAGAGAGAAATCTACACCTTTATCTCCCTATCTGCCCCTGAAAATCCGGAAAACCTTGCCTATCTCCTACAGACAACAGCCTTATTAGATACATTTGACCTGATTTTTATTCTTACCGATTCTTCTGTATCGTCCCCTCTACTCCCTTCCTTTCCTTTTACCGTAGAATCTGTTACCCTTTCCCCAAAAGCCGATGTTGCCCTCCAGGAACTATTACTATTAGACTCAAAGAAGGGGTACCATTTACCTTTTAAAGGGCAAGCAACTCCTCCCCTATTTCAGTATTTACCCCTCTTATCAAAGGTAGGGAAAAAAATCCTCCTCATCGGTACGTATGAGGTATTAAGGGCTTTATATAAAGAATTTTACCCTTCTTCGACTAAAACCCTGGTAGAAAAGTTTCCCTTAGAACTATCCCAACTTGCAAAGCCGGAAGCCCGCGGTTTGATATGGGTAGATTCTTCCTTAGATCAAGTTTCTTTAGAATCCTTACAGCAAGACCCTAATCTT